>JANNUM010000374.1:0-3689 GCA_031395235.1 Chloroflexota bacterium | reverse complement strand
GCCCGGATAGATCGCCACACGATCGCTCACGCCGGTCGCGCCTCCTGTATGCGGTAGTGAGTGCACGCCAGCGCGAATCGTAGCGCCTAGGAAGCGGCGAACACTCTCCATTCTCCAGGCACGCCCTTTAGCTGATGCACGCCGCGATCTTCGAATCGGAGCCCAGATCCTGCGGTCAGGTCGCGCACGGTCGCGGATGCGAGCACCTCACCAGGCTGTGCCAGCTCGCGGATCCGCGCCCCGATGATCGTCGCGATCCCGCCGACCTTGCCTGCGATCTGTTCGCACTCACCGGTGTGCGCTCCGGCGCGGATCTCGATGCCTAGATCGCGAACGCGATCGCGCACGGCCAGCGCGCAGCGCACGGCGCGCGCCGGCCCGTCGAACGTCGCGTAGAAGCCATCGCCCGCGGTGTCTTGTTCAAGGCCTCGATGACGCTTTAGCTCCTCACGGATGATCGCGTGATGCCGTTCGATGAGCTGGCGCCATCGGCGATCTCCGAGTTGCGCGGCGGTGGCGGTCCCGCCAACGATGTCGGTAAAGAAGGCGGTCGCAAGGAACCGGTCGGCGTCGACACTTTGCCGCGTTCCCGTAAGGAACTCCTGTGCCTCTCCGAGGATCTCGTCCTGGTGCGACACCCACCACATGTGATCGCCGCTTGCTAGTTCCACGTACTTCGCGCCCGGGATGTGCTTCGCGAGATACTGGCCATCGCTCACATCAACGTCGCGGTCGTCCACCGCCTGAAGGACCAGCGTCGGCACGCGGACCTGCGGCAGCACCGCGCGTACGTCGACGAACGTGTTCATACGCAGCAATTGAGCCGCAGCTCCAGGCGATGCGCTCCGCCGGACATAGGCAGCGAACCAGCGCGCCATCTCGGGATCGCCGGCGAGGCTCGGCGCGTAGTAGGCCAGATCCGAGTCCGTCCAGATGCTCCAGCCCTCGCGCTCGAGTCGATCGCCATATGCCATCCGCTTCTCCGGATCCGGCGCCCAGGGGTAGTCGTCAGTGCGCAGCCGCGCGGCGAAGCCTCCGTATGTGATGAGGGCACGCGAGCGTTCGGGGTAGGTCGCCGCGAAGACAATGCACATGCTCGCTCCCTCGGAGTGCCCGAACAGCGCGGCACGCTCGCATCCCGCTGCGTCCATGACGGCGCGCACATCATCCATGCGCTCCTCGATCGTGGGATAACCGGTGACGCGATCCGACAGGCCGGTTCCGCGCTTGTCGAAGACGATCACCCGCGCGAACGAGCCCAACCGCTCGAGGCTGCTCGCGAGACGTGGGTTCTCCCACATCATCTCGACGTTCGAGATCCAGCCGGGCACGTAGACGAGATCGAAGGGTCCGCTGCCGAAGACCTGGAACGCGATGCTCACGTCCCCACTGCGCGCGTAGCGTGTTTCCGGCACCACCGCGGCTACTCTAGCCAGCCGCACGGCTCCTATGCTCCCCGTGTGGGAGCCGCGCGTCTCAAGCTCCGTCCCGATCGCTCGATCTATTCGGTCGACGGGGGATGGTTCAAGGCGCGCTGGCACTTCTCGTTCGATCGGTACAGCGATCCAAACAACATGGGTATCGGCACGCTCCGCGTCTTCAACCACGACACGCTCGTGCCAGGCGCCGCGTGGCCGATGCATCCGCATCGCGACATCGAGGGCATCACCTACGTCGTGTCGGGACACTTCGAGCACGCCGACAGCCTCGGCAACGACGGCGTCCTCGAGCCGGGCGGCGTGCAGCGGATGCGCCTCGGCTCGGGCGCGGAGCACTCCGAGCGCAATCACTCCAAGACCGAGCCCATGGAGTTCATCCAGATGTGGATCATCCCGTCGCAGCGCGGGCTCGAGCCGTCGATCGCGCAGAAGCAGTACACGGTCGCCGATCGGACGGACCGGCTGCTCCGTTTCCTCAAACCCGAAGGCAGCGAGGGCGAGGGCCTGACGGTCGCGCGCGACGTGTCCATGTACGCGTCGCGCCTGTCGGCCGGCCGCGAGGAGCGATACGAGATCGGAGACGGACGCGGCGGCTACCTCTACCTCATCGACGGTGCGCTACGCGTGAACGGCCAGCACATGACCCGCGGCGACGCGGCGTATGTCGGCGCCGGTGAGCTCGCGGTTGGCGGCGAGCAGGAGAGCGATCTCATCCTGGTGGACACGCCGCTCTAGTCAGGCGACGCGGCGCCCGGCGGCGTAGACCTCGCGGACGATCGGCGCCCCCAGGCGATAGGCGAGCTCGCGTTCGTCGTCGGTGTCAAGGACCAGAGCATCGGCGCGCCGTCCCTTGACGAGCGCGCCGGTGCGACCGCCGCGGCCGAGTGCATGGGCGCCGTTGATCGTCGCGGCCACGATCGCCTGGTGTGGAGTGAGACCGCACAGCACGACACCGAGCGCGATCGCGGTCGGCATCCCCTCGAGCGGCGAGGTGCCCGGGTTGTGGTCGGTCGCGAGCGCGATGGGGACATCGGCCGCGAGGAACCGCCGCGCGTCGGGCGGCGCGTAGCCCACGAAGAATGCGCTGCCCGGCAGCAGCACGGCGGGGATCGCCGCGCGGGCGAGCGCCCGCAGGCCCTCCGACGACGCGTTCGCGACATGATCGGCGGATCGCGCGTGCGCTCGCGCCGCGAACGCGGTCGCACCGACGTCGTTCAACTGGTCGGCGTGCAGCGTCAACGCGAGACCGGCCTCTCGCGCGGCCTTCGCGAGCGGCCGCACGTCGTCGGTGTCGAAGACGCCGTTCTCCACGAACGCATCGACCGCTTCGGCCAAGCCCTCGTCGGCAACGGTGCGCGCGGCCAGCGCCGCGTCGCGCACGAAGCCGTTGCGGTCGTCCGCCCGCGCGGCGGGCAACGCGTGCAGCGCGAGATACGTGACCGCGACGTCGATATGCGACGCCTTTGCGGCCGCCGCGATGACGCGCAGCTGACGCAGCTCTTCGTCGGGCTCGAGCCCGTAGCCGCTCTTCACCTCGATCGTCGTCGTGCCGAGCGCGACCGCGCGCGCCAGTCGTCGACGCAGCAGCGCGAGCAGGTCGTCGTCGCTCGCATCGCGCGTCGCACGCACCGTCGCGTGGATACCGCCGCCGCGCTCGAGCACTGCGAGGTAGTCCGCCCCGCTCTTGCGCGTCACGAACTCGTCCCAGCGCTGACCCGCGTAGCAGAGATGGGTGTGCGGGTCGACGAACCCGGGCATCACGACACGCCCTTCGGCGTCGATCTCGACCGCGTCGGGCGTGCGCTCGAGGTCCCGCCACGTCTCGCCGCGCCCGGTGGCGACGACGATGCCGTCGCGGGATGCGAGCCACCCGCCGTCGATCGCGCCGACGTCGCCGGCGGACGGTCCGACTCGGGGCCGCTCTTCACGAAGCGGCGCCAAAGTGAGAAGGCGCGCCCGCCGTATGACGAGATCTGCTTCCACGACTACAGGAGCGTGGGGAGTGTCGCGAGCGAGAGTTGAGACCGCGGGATCACTTTGAAGGACCGAAATGCGATGGAGCGGGCCCGTTTCGAGCGAGCGACACTCCCCGCGCTCCAGCCTTCACTCGAGGAAGTGGCTCTCGATGACTCGCGAGCGCTCGAAGCCTTCGAGCTTTAGCGCGTCCGCGGTCACTTGAAGGGCGGCATCGAGTGGGAGCAAGCCGATCAACTCTCCACGGAGGATGCGCACGCCGGCGTCGTTGGCGCG
>JANNUM010000044.1:0-6783 GCA_031395235.1 Chloroflexota bacterium | reverse complement strand
CAGACACGACGAACGTCAGAGCGTCGACATACAGCAGGCTCTCGACGGGGATGAGCGCGAGCAGCGCGCCGGCCGCAAGGGGACCTGCGACGGTGGCCGCGGAGAAGCTCGCCTGTATCTGCCCGTTCGCGGTCACAAGCTGATCGCGCTCGACCAGGCTCGGTACCGCGGCGAACTGCGCCGCCTGGAAGAAGATCCCGAGCGTCGCCAACGCGAACGCGGTGGCGTAGATGAACCACATAGACAGGACGCCGGCCGCGGAGGCGAGCGGCACGGACGCGATGACGATGGCGCTCAGCAGATCGACAACGATCATCAGCCGCTTGCGGTCGAGGCGATCGGCCCATGCTCCGATAAGCAGGCCGAAGAACAGATGCGGCAGGCCGAACATCGCGAATGCGATACCGAGAGAGACCGCCGACCCGGTCAGATTGAACACCAGCAACGGCAGCGCGAAGAACGTGATCGAACTGCCGAAGCTCGAGATCGTCTCGCCGGTCCAGAACTTCCAGAAGTCGCCGCGCATGCGAGCGCAGCGTACCGTCCGCGCGACTCATACTTCCGTCGTGCCCGATACGCTCGACCGCTATGCGTACCGGACAAGACGAAGCGCGCGAGGCGACCGAGACGCTATATCTCGATCACGCTCGCGCGCTTCCCGACGCCTCGCCGGCTCTAGGCGGCAAGACCCCGCTGCTTGGCGGAGGCCTCGTCCAGTGCCTGAAGATCGACCTCGATCTTCACCTTCTCGCTGACCAGCACGCCGTTCGGAACGGGCATGTTCCAGGTCAGGCCGAAGTCGGTGCGGTCGATGGTCACCTTCGCCGTCGCCCCAAGGTGTTGGCCACCCTGAGCGTCCACGCCGACGCCAGCAAGTTCGACGTCGAAGCTGACCGGACGGGTGACCTCACGGATCGTGAGGTCGCCGCTGGCGGTGTAGCGACCCTCGCCTTTCGGGAAGACCGCGCTGCTCCTGAACACGATCTGCGGATGCTTGTCCGCGTTGAAGAAGTCGCCGGACCGGAGGTGGCCGTCGCGCTTTGCGTCACCGGTGTCGATGGCGCTGACGTCGGCCGCGATCTCGAAGCTCCCCTTCTCAGGACGCTTCGGGTCGAGATCCAGGCGCCCCGTCAACGGACCCAGCCTGCCGCGGACGGTGCTCACCATCATGTGCTTGACCGAAAAGGTCACCTGTGAATGCGAAGGATCGATATACCAGAACATTTGTTTTCCAATCTGCCGGTTCCGCCGGCTCGGTTAGTTGATGATACAATCAACTCGTTGACTACGCAACCTATTCCCGGGATTCGAACGAGGCGGAAACTGGCGCCGCCGGAGCTTCGGGCTTGGCTCGCATTCATGCGGGCCGGGCTGGCGTCAACGCGCGCGATGGACCGCGATGCGGAGGCTACCGGGCGACTGCTGTTCTCCGAGCACCACATCCTCGCGACGCTGAATGAGGGACCGCCCGAGGGCATCCGGCCGACGGACCTGGCGGAACGAGCGGCGTTGACAAAGAGCGGTCTCACGAGAGCGATCGACCGGCTCGAGTCGCAGCGCCTCATCGAGCGGCGCCCGTGCCCGGCCGACGCGCGGGGCCAGCTCATCGTGCTGTCCGCGGAGGGCCGGCGCGTCCTCCGACGCTCCGCGCCGGAGCATTTTCGCTCTATCGCCCGCAACTTCGCCGATCACCTGACGGACCGTGAAGTCGACGTGCTGACGACCGCGCTCGAGCGCGTCGCCGAGGCCGCCGTCCGCCGGTAACCGCGCGGCTTACGCCGCAGTGCAAGTCCGCGCCGATCTCCCTCCTGACGAACCGTCGGGAGGTATGAATGGACGCGATCGTCCTCGCCGTAACCCAGGAGAACGCTGACGCGCTGCTCGACGGAAAGCGCAACGCGGATCATCGCTCGCTGCCGCCGACGCGGCTACCAGCGCGCGCATACCTCGCGGTGGTCGGCACGGGGACCGTGGTCGGCGAGTGCGTGCTCGGCCAGCGCGCGGGCCGCACCCCCAAAGGGTGGACGCTGCCCGTGACCAAACCGCGCCGCTACCGAAGGGCGCGCCCGCTGGCCGACTTCGGTCTTTCCAAGACGCCGCGCAGCTTCAGATACGTGGAGAGGTAAGGCCGCGCGACGAGGCTAGTTCGCGGGACGCCATGCGAAGGTCACGTGAGTGATGAACTGACCATCGGTCTCGAAAGTCCAGGTCGTGTAGTTCGCGAAGTGGCCCGGCGCCCGCGTCAGGCCGCGCAGGATCACGGTCGTCCCGTCGATCTGCTGCTCTCGGATGCGCCGGATGAACGGCGGCGCGATGCGAACGAGGCGTCGTGCACCGTCTCGCCCCATCAGCTGGGGGTCACCGCCGGGCAGCTCGATCTGCACGTTTTCTGCACAGACCGCAGCGGCACGCTCGGGGTCGCGGGCCTCCAGCGCGTCCATGAACGTCTTGGCGGCTTCCAACGGATCGGGCACAGGGTGGAGTATTAAGGACGTGCGGCAACTGCGCGGACTTCTGCCGTATGCCCTGGTCGCCGCGCTGGTCGTTGTCGCCTCGGTCGTGGCGATCATCGTCTCCACCGCGGGTCCTCCCGCCGGCCCCGCGGTGGCCGTCTCAGCCTCTCCGTCAGCGGCAGCCAGCGCGTCGCGGCCAGCCGTCACGGACCTCTCGGCGTCGGGTCGGCTGGCGTACTGGCGCGCGGAGCCGAACGGCGACCACCAGCTCTGGCTCGCGAACGCCGACAACTCCCGGCGCCGCTCGGTCGCGAAGACCACCACGCCCAGCACGATCACGAAGACAAAGTGGTCCGTCGACGGCAACTCCATCGCGTATGTCGAAGGCGGCATCCGCCTCGTCGTCGTGCGCGTGGATGGCGCGACGACGTCGTACACGCTCGCCCCCGCGCTACGGGCCGACAACTACCGCATCGTCGATCACCGATTCTCCCCGAGCGGCACGCGCATCGCGGCAACGGTGCAGCGTCAGACCGGCAGCCAGAGCGACGTCTATGTCGCCGCGACGGAAGGTACGTGGAATCGCATCACGAACGTCGAGGACGCGATCGCGGCCGACTGGCTCGATGAGGAAGAGCTGCTCGTGCAGACGACCGGCGGCGTGATCTCGGCGGTGCGTGCGAGCGGAACGAATCAGTTCCGCCCGCTCACGGGCCTGCAGGCGTCGTCGCCTGTGATCGGCAGCGACGGCCGGATCCATTTCCTCGCGGGACGCGTAACGCAGTTCGCGGGCGCGAGCGAGACGTTCGTGTTCGCGGCCGCGGCGAACGTTTGGAGCATGACCGCGGACGGCACCGACGTCCGCCGCGAGATCATGCCACCGGACCAGGACAGCCTGCGTCTCGATGGCACGTGGCCCAGCGGATACCTCTATCACCGCGGCACGAACCCGGCGCAGCTCGTCATCGGCTCCTCGATCCCGATCCTGCTGCCGTCGAGCGCCGGCCTCATCGAGCGCATTGCGGTCTCGCCTGACAAGCGCTACGCGATCGGCTTCGCTGGGACGACGGTGATCCGCGTCGACATCACACCCGCGGGCCTCGCGCCGAGCGCGGTCCTCCTCCTCGGCTCGATCGATTCCGGCGACATCTGGTTCCCGCGCGCCCCACTGGCGAGGGGCACGGCCACGCCGCGAGCGGACGCGCCGGCGGTGCGCTACGCGTTCGCGCTCGGCGGCAACATCTGGACGATGGGCCCGGACGGTGTGGCGTCCGTGCTGCGTACCGGCGCTACGAACGCGCAGACCCAGCGCCGGTTCGCCATCCCGCTCCCGCGGTGGTCGCCCACCGGAGACCGCATCCTCACCGTGGAGAGCCTGGGCACCGGAGCGTCGGCGCAGCAGCTGATCCCGGTCACGATCGACCGCGCCGGAAAAGTGACGCGCCTGACCGCGGTCTCGTCTGTCGCCCCCGCGGTCACGTGGTCGCCCGACGGCACGCGCATCGCCGCCGTCGCGCTGCCCGCGTCGCCGCAGGATCCGTCGATCCTGCAGAGCGAGCTCACCGTTCGTGTATTGACCGCAGACGGCGCACTCGGTCAGGCGATCCCCGGTCGCGAGGTGGTGTGGACCGCGCCCGGGCTGTTCGTACTCACGAACGGGACGATCCGCGCGAACGATCGCGCGCGCGACGAGCAGGCCATCGAGCTGTGGACCGGCACGCAGAAGCGCACGGTCACGACGGTGGCACGCGTCATCGGCGATCCCCGCGCGCTCGTGGGCGCCGGCGCCATGCGCGGCATCACCTCGGTGAGCAACATCACGGCGGCGATGGACGGTACGTTCGCCGCCATGCGTGTCGCGTTCCTCGGCTCGACGGTGACGCCGTTCCTCGTCCTGCTGCGCGCGTCCGACGGCGCGGCGACGCAGTACGTCCTTGGGGACCGCATCGCCGACGAGGCGTGGTCGCCTGCGCGCCCGCTCATCGGCTACACGAATACCACCGGTGGCCTGGGCATCCCGGGCACCCCCAATGAGGCGAAGTCGCGCGCCGTGGTCCACGATCCGGCGACCGGCGCCTCGCTCGCGGAGGTCGACGGTCGCTTCGCGGGCTGGTCCCCCGACGGCGCGTGGTTCTACGTCGCGACGAGCGGCGGCCTTTACACGCAGCCGCTCGCCGGCGGGACGCTGGTCCGCGTCAGCGACATCGGCGTGCCGGTCAGCATCACGAAGCCTTAGTCGCTTCGCTCGTCGAACACCGGCGCGTGTTCGCGAAAGCGCCGGATCAGCGCGATGTGATCGTCGACCGTCGCGCAGCCCGCGCCCATCGTGCTGAACTCGAGATGGGTCACGCCCATCTCGGCGAATCCCTGTGCGATCCGCGCCCAGTCATCGGGCGTACGCTTGGCGGCGACCACGCGACCTTCGATCGGGAAAGTCGCGGCATCGCGACCGGCGTCGCGCAGATAAGAGTGGAACGCCGCGAGCCGCTCGCGACCCCCGTCGTCGGGCTGCAGGTGCGTGAACCAACCGTCGGCGATCCGCGCGATACGCCGCATCGCGGGCTCGGCATTGCCGCCCATCCAGATCGGGATCGGCCTCTGCACCGGCATCGGATTGAGACCGGCGCGGTCGATGCGGTGCCAGCGTCCGGTGTAATCCACGACCTCGTTCGTAAAGAGCACCCGCAACACTTCGATCTGCTCCTCGATGCGGCGGGCCCGGTTGCGAAACTTCTCGCCGAGCGCCACGTACTCGACTTCGTTCCAGCCGAGTCCGACACCGAGTCGCGTCCGACCCCTCGTGAGAACGTCGACCTCTGCGGCCTGCTTCGCGACCAGCGCCGTCTGCCGCTGCGGCAGGATGATGACGGCAGGCGCGAGCTCGAGTCGCGTCGTACATGCCGCGAGGAAACCGAACAGCACGAAGACCTCGTGGAACGTCGACTTCGCGTGGTACGCACCGCGCCAGTCGGGCCGCGTCGAGGTATCCGCGCCGAGGACGTGGTCGAACGCGACCAGATGCGCGTAGCCGAGATCCTCCGCCGCCTGCGCATAGGCGCGGATCTTCGCGGGATCGGTGCCGATCTCGAGCTGCGGAAAGACGACGCCGACGCGCACGAGCTGAGTATCGCCGTCCTCTCGTATCGTCGAGCGCGTGGACGTACAGGTCGACCGGCACGGGGGCGCGCCGCCGGATGCGAGGGAGATCGAGAAGCATCTGCGCGCCGAGGCACGCGACGTATACGGATGGTCGAACGGCCCGGGTGACCGCTATGAGCAGCATGCGCATGCGTACCACAAGCTGCTGTACTGCACGCACGGCTCGATCGACTTCATCCTCGGCGATGGACGCACGCTGACCGTGAAGCCAGGCGATCGCATGGTGCTCCCCGTGGGGATCCGACACGCGGCGCTCGTCGGTCCCGACGGGTGCGCCTGCGTCGAGGGCAAAGTCTAAACTCGCCGGCATGCGCCCGCTCGCGCGCCGGATGGGGCGGCTCGGCACCGAGACAGCATTCGAGGTCCTCGCGCGTGCGCGCGCCCTCGAGGCCAAGGGCCGCAACATCATCCACCTCGAGATCGGCGAGCCCGACTTCGACTCGCCGCGGTCCGTCGTCGCCGCGGGCGTCGCGTCGATCGAACGCGGCGAGACGCACTACACGCCGTCGGCGGGCATCCCGGAGCTACGCGAGGCGGTGGCGAGCTACCTGAACCGGGCGCGCG
Organism: Chloroflexota bacterium; assembly: GCA_031395235.1. Classification (GTDB taxonomy): domain Bacteria; phylum Chloroflexota; class Limnocylindria; order P2-11E; family P2-11E; genus CF-39. Next base: position 607 of record JANNUM010000044.1, on the reverse strand, counting down.
GCCTCGCGATCGAGCCCGGCCAGGTCATCGTGACGCCAGGCGCGAAGCCGATCATGTTCTACGCGATCCTCGCGCTCCTCGAGTCGGGCGACGAGGCCATCTATCCGGATCCGGGGTTCCCGATCTACGCGTCGATGATCTCTTTCGCCGGCGCGACGGGTGTGCCGCTCGCGCTCCGCGAGGAGAACGACTACGTCCCGGATCTCGACGAGCTGCGCCGGCTCATCACGCCGCGCACGAAGCTGCTCATCCTCAACAGCCCGCACAACCCGACCGGCGGACTGCTGTCGCCGGAAGCCATCCCCGAGATCGCGAAGATCGCGCGCGAGCACGACCTGTGGGTGCTATCGGACGAGATCTACGCCGAGATCATTTACGAGGGGGAGCATCGCTCGATTGTCGCCGAGGAGGGAATGGCCGAGCGCACCATCCTTCTCGACGGCTTCAGCAAGACGTTCGCGATGACCGGCTGGCGCCTCGGCTACGGCGCGTTCCCGAAGCCGCTGGTGGATCCGGTCGCGAAGCTCGTAACGAACTCGGTGTCCTGCACCGCGACGTTCACGCAGCGCGCGGGCGTGGTCGCGATCTCGGAGCGGCCCGCGGAGGT
>JANNUM010000026.1:0-2461 GCA_031395235.1 Chloroflexota bacterium | reverse complement strand
AGAAACGCGCACGCGCTGTCCGACGCACTTCGGGGCGCACGCGGCGGCGGCGGATTCCGCATCGGTCAGGCCGTGGCATTCCCTGACACGCGCGTGGTCGCCGACCTGAGACCGGATGCGCCGAAGGAGGTCGTCATCTCCGCCGCGGATCTGACTGCGCTCGAGCCGAAGGTCCGATCGATCCTCGAGTTCTGGCGCGATCAGGGGCGCGGCCCGGTACCCAGCGTCGGTCTCGTGCAAGGAGTGCTCGCGAACTCGTTCGATCTCCGTGCGCCGCTCGCCCACACGCTTCGGAGCGACGAGCGTGCGCTCATGCGACTTACCGAGGATCAGTACCGCGTGCTCGACATGCTCGCCCGGCAGACGCGCGTTGCCATCGCGGGCTGTGCGGGTTCGGGGAAGACGTTCATCGCCGCCGAGAAGGCTCGCCGCCTGGCCGCGCAGGGCTTCCGCGTTCTGGTCACGTGCTTCAACCTGATGTTGGCCGACAGCGTGCGGCGAGGCCTCATCGATGTTTCGGAGATCGAGGTCCTCGCCTACGACGAGCTCTGCGAGAAGTTCGTTCGCGAGTTCGGGAAGGTCCCGTCGAAGTCGCTCACCGGGAACGGCTACTACAAGGAGCTGCGCTCGCGTTTCGCCGACGTCGCCGACCGTGCCACCGGTCGTTACGACGCGCTCATCGTGGACGAGGCGCAGGACTTCCTGGAGGACTGGTGGCTGCCGATGCAGCTGCTCCTGAAAGACCCCGACCGCAGCCCGCTGTACGTGTTCTTCGACGACAACCAGTCGATCTTCCATCGGCCGCCGGGCCTTCCGATCAGCGGCGAACCGATGCAGCTCACGGTCAACTGTCGCAACACGCAGTCCATCCACTCGCTCGTCGCCCATTACTACAAGGGCGCGACGATCGAAGCGCTGGGCCCCTCGGGCCAACCGATCGAGGTCCATAGCTACAAAGGCACGAAGGACCTGCTGGCGCAGCTCGACGAGTCCGTGAAACGGTGGATCCGAGACGCGGAGGTGCCGCCGGGCGATATCGCGCTCCTCACGCCGCTTTCGCCGGACACCAGCGCGCTGTGGAATGTCGAGAAGCTCGGCGGTGTCGCATTGACGGATGACCCCTGGGAGACCGACAAGATCCTTCGCTGCGGCGTGTTCCGGTTCAAAGGACTGGAGCGGCTGGTCATCGCCTTCGTCGAGATCGACGGTGTGAGTGCACAGGTCCTCTACGTGGGCGCTTCGCGCGCGAAGACTTACCTCGCGGTCTTCTGCCCCGCAGCGGATCTCAAGCAGCTTCCGTACAAACTGCAGCAGCGGGTCAGTGCGACTGGCTGACTCTTGCGGAACGCGCCGGCGCATCCCACGCTCGATGTCGATCAGGAACGACGTGTCGAGGAGGATGGCCACCGGTTCTTCGGTAGGCGCGGCTGCCGTCTGCGAATTTCGGCGATATCGGCGATGAAAGAGTCGTGCGGCTTCGGGACGCCGTCGAGCGAGCGGAGGAACTCGCCGATGGTGATCCGCTTTGGAGTGGGCGCCGTCGGTCCGATCCGCGCGATCGCGCGGCCGTGGCGCTCGACGACGAACTCCTCGCCGGAATGTTCGACCCGGTCGAGGATGTGCGAAAAGTACCGCGCCGCGGTCGCGGCCGTGATCCGTTTCGCCGGGATTACGTGACGCTCGCGACGGCGCGCTCGGCGAGCTCGTCCGCGAGCGCATTGGGGGTGAGCCGGCCACGCGGGCGATACCACTCGTACGTCCAGTTACACATGCCGATGATCGCCAGCGCGGCGATCTTCGCGTCCGTCACCGACAGCTCGCGACGTTTGATCCCCTCGGCGATGACGTCCTCGAACAGACGCCGCATCGCGCGCCGCCGCGCGCGCACGCGCGCGAGCTCCGGCGCGGGCAGCGAGCGCCATTCGCGCAGGTATATCCCGACGGCGTCGAGGTTAGCGGTGACCGACATGACGTACACCCGCACCATGTCGCGCAGGCGGTCGGTCGCGGTCGCGTCGCGAGCGGCGATCGCCTCGAGCTCGACGATCGCGTCGCCGAGCGAGCCCTCGAACAGTCGCGCGAGCAGCTCCTCCTTCGAACGGATGTAGTGGTAGAGGCTGCCCTTGAGAAGGCCGACCGCCTCGGCGATGTCCCGCACGCTGGTGCCGTGATAGCCCTTCTCGCGGAAGATGCGCGCCGCGGCGGTCAGGATCTCACCCTCGCGAGTGGAGTCGCGTGCTGTGCGCGGGCCGCGGGCAGCCGCAGGAGCGGCACGCGAAGTCGTGGTCACCTCCGGGCCTGGCTCCGCTCGCGCTCATATTCGGCGATGCGCGCGAACACGCCGCCGTCGCCGGCGCCGATCTCCTTCGCGTTCCGCTGCGCGACGAGCTTGGCGCGACGCGCCGCACGGGCGAAGAGCGCGGCGCGCTCCGGCACTCGCTTGGCCTGCTCGCCGAGCGCG
>JANNUM010000515.1:0-2222 GCA_031395235.1 Chloroflexota bacterium | reverse complement strand
CGCCGCCAGCTACGGCACGATCCAGAACGTCATCGGCGACCCTCGCGAAATGCGAACGCGACGAGTGGCGCGAGGGCTCCGGCCACGACAACGGTGGCGGCCGACGCTCCGGCGAGCTTCAGTCCCGCCGCGACGAGCACGGCGACGACGGCGACGACCGCGTCCGCGCGGTGCCGGACTCCGAGCACGACGATCGCGACGAACGACGCCGTGATCGCGAAGTCGACGCCGAACCGCTGCGGGTCCTGGATATCTGCGCCGAACGTCGCGCCGATGAGCGTGCCCGCGTTCCAAGAGCACCACAGCACCGCCGCGAAGACGCTGTAGTACGTGAGGTCGCGGTGTCCGCGGCGGAACCAGCCGATCCCCATCGCGAATGCCTCGTCGGTGAGGACGTACGCGATGCCGAGCCGCCGCGGCAGCGACGCCCTCGCCACGAAGGGCCGGATCGCCGCCGCCATGAGGAGATGCCGCGCGTTGAGGAGCACCACCGTGAGGACGATGACTGCGCCGTCGGCGCCACTGCGCAGCAGATCGACCATCGCGAACTGCGCGGCACCGGCGAAAACGATGACGCTCGTCGCGCTCGCCTCGCCGATCGACAGACCGGCCTGTCGCGCGATCACGCCGTAGGGGATGCCGATCACGAGGCTGGTGAGGAACAGCGGCCAGCCTTCGACGATCGCTGCGCGACTCGGGCTCACGCTCCGAAGGGTATGAGTACTGGGACGCCGGCCGTCGAAGGCCCTAAACTTGAACGGTCACCGCCGCGTTCTCGGGCAGATTGAGCAGTGTGGTGAGCTCCGCTGACTGTAGATCAGCCGCCTCTGGCTGTGGGGGTTCGATTCCCTCTCTGCCCACCGTGTGATGTGTCGAGACATCGGAGACGATGTCTCAGGACATCGTAGACATCACGCCGACTGTCGCTGGTAGTCGCGCGTGGGGTCGAGGACCAGCTGCCGTAGCAGCTCACCGTCCCCGGTCACGATCCGCACATCGCGATCCGCGACGAACAGCACGATCGCCTTGCCGCGGTGCCGCGCATCCCCGTGACGAGCGCGACCAGGGCGATCGCGCCGATCCCCACGACGCTCTCTGGGGTCATGGCCGCAGGCTACGCCTCCCGTCCGTGAGCCAGCTGCTGGGGGACCTTCGCTGGCTCGTCCTCGATGCTCACCGGGGCGCTCGTGCTGTGGCCGGAGATGTCGATGCTATGTCTTGACACATATGTCGCCTATCTCGGGTGAAATCGAACACCCTCCGGGCTACACGATCTCGATCTCCAGCCGCGAATCGATCCGACGTAGATCGGCCGCGTCGGTTGTGACAACCACAGCGTCCCGACTCCGAGCGGCGAGGACGACAGTGGCGTCGATAACGTCCGCGGTCCGGCTGCGGCCGCAGAGGACTCCGGCCGCTCTCGCCAGCGGTTCGTCCAGCGATTCGACCAGCGTGATACGCGAATTCAGCAGTGCCGCCAGTGGAACTTGACGAGAGCCGTCGCGCCAGGCTTGCCCGAGCACCCCGGCGGGCACGATCAAGGGGGCGGATCTCTGGAGCGCGAGTTCTATGAGTGCCCTCATGCGCGCCTGTCCACGGTCGAACTGGATGAGGGCGCCGGCGTCGAGAACTACAGGCCGAGGACGTGGCGAGCCCATGCCTTGTCTCGGGCCGATGGTCGGCCGAGCTCCTTATCCATCCGCGCGAGCACCTCGGCAAGCTGCTCGTGGCGGCCCATCCTCTCGAGCGCATCGGTGACGTAGGCACTGACCGAGGCGGCATTCCCCGATCTCACCTCGACCTCGACGCGTCGCGCGACCTCCTCCGGAACCGAGACCGCGATCTTCCGTTTCATACTTTCATCCTACCACTCGACGACGACCCCATCCCTTTCAAGGAAGAGGTCAGGGGTTCTACAGCGGAGCCTCGATCCGCATCGCTTTCGCGCCGGACCGCAGCGCTGCGGTCGCGAGGATCCGCTCGAGGCCCCGGCCCATCCACGAGCGCTCGAACAGCACCTTACCGACGTGCCACATCACGTTGGGCGTGCGAAGACGGATCGCGGGGGCGGGCGTCGCGTAGAAGTCACCCTCCGCGAAGGCGGCGCGTCCGTCGCCAAGCTCGACCCAGCAGTAGCCCTTGCCGTCGAAGCTCCGCGGGTTGCCGCTGCCGAGCGACGATGCGATCTGATGCGCGACCGCGATGGCTTCGCCGTGCGCGAA
>JANNUM010000503.1:0-1865 GCA_031395235.1 Chloroflexota bacterium | reverse complement strand
CAAGCTGTCGCATTCGATCACGCACCCGATCGCGAACGAGGTGATCCCGCAGGACGAGGCGCCCTGCCAGGAAGAGGTCATCACCGACGACCTCGACGTGAACAAATTCATCATGGCGATCCGCCACACGCACCTCGAGGGCGAGATCACCATCGGCAGCGGCAACAGCGTCGTCGTCGGGAAGTACTTCTGGGGCGGCAGTCACATCGGGTACAACCGCATGAACTTCCGCTGGGGCAACGTCGGAACGTTCCAGTCGTCCCCGGGCTCGCACATGTGGCAGATCATCACCGAGCACTACAAGGACGACGAGCCGATCCCGCTCACGGTGTGCTTCGGCCTTCCGGTCGCGTCCACGCTCCTCGCCGGCGGCGGCTTCGACTACGTCGTGCTCCCGCGCGGCGGCGACGAGCTGGGCGCCGCGGGCGCTGTGCAGGGCTTCCCGACACGGCTGGTGAAGGCGCGCACCGTCGACGCGTACGCGGTCGCGGACTCCGAGTACGTGCTCGAGGGCTACCTCCACGCGCGCGACAAGCGCTACGAGACGAAGGAGTCCGAGGACGCCGACACGCAGGGCCGCTTCCACTTCCATCCGGAGTGGGCCGGCTACATGGGGAAGGCGTACCGAACGCAGACCTTCCACGTCACCGCGATCACGATGCGCAAGCGCGAGAAGCGTCCGTTCATCTACCCGATGGGCGTGCACATGTACGACTGCAACAACATCGACACGACGGTGCGCGAGGCTGCCTTCTACGAGCTCTGCGATCGCATCCAGCCCGGCCTCATCCACGACGTGAACATCCCGTTCCCGATGACGGACTGGGCCGGCTGCATCCTGCAGGTGAAGAAGCGGCTCAAGACCGACGATGGCTGGGTGCGCAACTTCATCGCCGCCTCGATGGCGACCAGCGCCGGCCTGCGCCTGTGCATCTGCGTCGACACCGACGTCGACATCTACAGCATGGACGACATCATCTGGGCCCTGACGACACGCGTGAATCCGAACCAGGACCTCCTCAAGCCGGTCCCGGGCGGAGCGGGGCAGACATTCATCCCGTCCGAGCGCGTCACCGCCGGCAGCGCCGAGTGGACCGGCATGAACATCCGCTTCGAAGGCGGCATCGGCATCGACGCGACGGTCCCATATGGCCTCGAGAAGGACTTCATGCGGCCGGTCTATCCGATCGATCGGGTCGATCCGGCGAACTGGTTCGACGCGGATCAGATCGCGAAGGGCAAAGCGCTCATGAAGACGCAGTCCTGGGCGGAGGTCCTCGCCAGGACCGGCCGCTAGCCGCCCCGTGACCGACCTGCTGGACGGCCTGCGCGTCATCGAGATCGCCGGCGACGACGTCTGGGGCGCGTCGGCCGCCGCCCATGCCGCGCGGATCCTCGCCGACCTCGGCGCCGACGTCGTGAAGGTCGAGCCGCCGACGGGCGATCCCGTGCGCGCGGTCCCGCCGTTCCTCCACGACCGCGCCGGCGCGGACCGCGGACTCCTGTGGATCGCGCTCAACGTGAACAAGAGGGGCGTCCGGCTCGACCTGCCGCGCGAACGGGACCGCCTGCATGCGCTGCTGTCATCCGCCGACGTGCTCGTCCAGGCGCGCGAGGTGGTCGATGCCGCGACGGCCGCGTCGTACTCGCCGTCCCTCGTCGTCGTGACCGTGACCCCATACGGACTGACGGGTCCGCTCGCGGGCGCGCGGGCGTCGGATCTGGAGGTCACCGCGTCGAGCGGCGCGCTCGCGCTCGCGGGCGAGCCGGATCGCGCGCCGGTCCGCACGACGCTCGCGCAGTCGCCGTTCTGGAGCGGGATGTATGCGGCGATGGGCGCGCTGTTCGCGCTCGCGGCCCGCGCC
>JANNUM010000446.1:0-2960 GCA_031395235.1 Chloroflexota bacterium | reverse complement strand
CGACCTCGACCGGCAGCGCCACCGGGTACCCGTGCGCGAGCACCATCTGCCCGACGACGGATACCGGCCCCAGGTGCGCGCTGGCCAGGATGACGCCCTTCCCCTGCTCGTAGGCGCGGGCGACGTGCTCCCAGCCGTCGGTCCGCAGCTCCGCGAGAAGCCTCTACGGGTCGGTGCGCGGTATGGAGAAGATCTCGACGTAGTTGCGCGTCTGCTCGACGAAGACACGACGCGCGCTGCCGTTCCGTTCGGGTGCGATGACCGCGAGGTTGGCGCGTACGGACCGCCGCGCGCCCGGCGCCGCGAGATACACGAGCGTGCCGACGACCTCGGCGAACGGGCCGATGAGCGCCCTCGGCATCAGCGGAAGGGCACGCTCCGCCGCGCGGGCGAGCGCTCCCGTCAGCATCGCTACGTTCCGGCGTCCAGGGCCGCCGGCCACATCGGGCGGAACATGTACCACTGGTCCGGCTGCGGTCGCATGAGTCCCTCGAGCGCATGCACGATCGCCTGCGTCGCGTGCTCGAGGTCGCCGCGCGCCTGTTTCGTCCGCTCGACGAAGATCGGCGGCAGCGCCACGCCCTTAAAGGAGTTGTCCCGATCTCGCGTCACCGCCGCGACGATGATCGGCGCCCCTGAAACGCGCGCGAGCGCGGCGGCGATGGTCGGGAACGCCGTGGGGACGCCGAAGAACGTCGCTTCCACGTTGTCGAGCTCGTGTGCGCGCGGCCCGAGATCCATCATGAAACCGACCATCTCATTGCGGCGCAGCGCCGCGAGCACGCGGCGGGTCGCGCCCTCCGGCGGAAGGATGACGACGTTCTTGTGCTCGCGGTTCGATACGAGGAAGTCCATGAGCCGCTGGTTCTCCAGCTCGTCGGCGACCACGGTGAGCGGGATCTCCTGCGCGATGCGCGCGCCACCGATCTCGAAGTTCCCGAAGTGCGCGGAGACGAAGATGATCCCGCGCCCTCCTTCGCGCGCGGACCGCAGGTGCTCGAGCGATGCGGGATCGATCTTCACCAGCTCGTGAAGCTCGGCGTGACCCATCGACGGGAACCGCATGATCTCCGTGAGGTATTTGCCGAAGTTGCGGAAGGCGCGCCGGGAGACACGCGCCACCTCCGGGTCCTCCGCCGGCCGTCCGAGGACGACCGCGAAGTTGCCCTTGGTGATCTCGCGCCTGCGTCGCCATACGAGATAACCGACCTCGCCGCCCAGGACCGCCCCGCTGTAGACGAGCCGCGCCGGAAGCCGCTGCACGAGGACCGCCGCGATGCGCCACGACCAATACACGAGGCCGTCGCGGAAGGGGACGCGCAGCCGCACTAGGCTTTCCCCGCGAGCGTGGTCTGGTCGGTGCCCTTGATGTACGCGTCGACGCCCTCGCGCGCCTTGTCGTCGTGGATCTGGCGCGGCGGCGACTTCATGAAGTAGGCCGACGGCGCCACGATCGTCCCGCCCAGGCCGCGGTCGAGCGCGAGCCTGCAGCAGCGGATCGCATCGATGACCACACCCGCGCTGTTCGGCGAGTCCCACACCTCGAGCTTCACCTCGACGTTGAGCGGCACGTCGCCGAACGTGGTGCCCTCCATGCGGATGTAGCACCACTTCCGGTCGAGCAGCCAAGGCACGTAGTCGGACGGGCCGACGTGGACGTCATCCGGATCTAGAGGGTAGTCCAGCATGCTCGTGACGGCGTTCGTCTTGCTGATCTTCTTCGACTCGAGGCGCTCGCGCTCGAGCATGTTCAGAAAGTCCGTGTTCCCGCCGAAGTTCAGCTGGTAGGTGCGGTCGAGCCGCACCCCGCGGTCCATGAAGAGCCGCGTGAGCACGCGGTGCGTGATGGTCGCGCCGACCTGCGACTTGATGTCGTCGCCGATGACCGGCAGGCCCTTCGCCGCGAAACGCTTCTGCCAGTACGGTTCGCGAGCGATGAAGACCGGGATGCAGTTGATGAAGGCGCAGCCCGCCTCGAGCACCTGCTCGACGTACCACTTCGTCGCTTCCTCGCTTCCGACGGGCAGGTAGGAGACGACGACATCGGCCTTCGTGTCGCGCAGGATCTTCACGATGTCGGCCGTCTCGCCGGGCGCCTTCAAAACGACCTTCGCCAGATACTTGCCGATACCGTCATGCGTCATACCGCGGCTGACCTTCACGCGGCTCTTGGGCACGTCGGCGAAGCGGTAGGTGTTGTTCGGCTTTGCGTAGATCGCGTCGGCGAGGTCCTTGCCGACCTTGTTCTTGTCGACGTCGAAAGCCGCGACGAACTCGATGTCCCGAATGTGATAGCCACCGAGGTCTACGTGCATGATCCCCGGGATCGGGTCGCCTGGTTTCGCGTTCCGGTAATAGTGCACGCCTTGCACGAGCGAGCTCGCGCAGTTGCCGACGCCGATGATCGCGACCCGGATCTTGCGACCGGCGGTGCGGCCACGTGTCGTTCGTTTCTTTGTTGGCATTTGTTACTTCAACCTTTCTTTTCATCGAGCGCACTCGCCATGTGTGCGATGCGCTGGATGACGGTCACGGTCGCGAGGAACGCGGCGACCGCGACGGCCACCGCGAAGAGCTGGGAGTTGCCGGTGACGGCCCAGGCCGCCACGCCGATGAGGTAGATCGCGATGCGGGCCTCGCGCGGTGCAAGGCCCACGCTGGCGCCTTGGCCGAGCGACTCGGCCTTGGCGCGGATGTAGCTCACAAGGAACGACGCAACGAGCAACAGCAGGCCGCCCCAGAACGAGAACGCCCCGACGGCGGTCGTACCGAGGTACACCGCGGCGATCGCCAGCGCCGCGTCCGATAGGCGGTCGAATGTCGAATCGAGGAACGCGCCGAAACGCGTGCCACCGCCTGCCGCGCGCGCGATCTGCCCGTCCAGCGTGTCGCTGAGCGTGCCGAGCAGCAGCACCAGCAGCGCCGCCCCAGGCTGCCCGGTCGCAAGGAGCGCCGCGCCG
>JANNUM010000443.1:0-13203 GCA_031395235.1 Chloroflexota bacterium | reverse complement strand
CTCTGTGAGACCCAATCGGCTTCTTCCACCAGCGCTTTCCACTCCACCGGATGAAGCCGATCCGACTCGATGTAGCGCCGACCGGTCTTCGCGAGGTCCTTGCCGTTCAGGCGGACGATGTCCGCCGTGTGGTCGAAGCCGGCGCCGTGAACGAGGGCGGAGCCCACGCCGTACACGTCGACCGGGACGCCCAGCGCCTCGAAGCGCCTGATCTTCTCCGCATCGAAGCCGCCGGAGGCGACGATGCGCACGTGCCGATAGCCGGCCTCGTCGAGCGCGCCGCGCAACAGCTGCACCAGGCGTGGCGTGACGCCGCGCACGTCGCTGCCGCCGGCGACGCCTTCCTTCTCCTGCAGCTCGCGGACGATCGAGAGGTCCACCAGCGACTCACTGGTGTCGACGCGCACGCCCCAGAGTCGCTGTCCAAGCGCGTGCGCGACGCCGAGCGAGGTGTTCACAACGTCGTTCCGGAAATCGACGAGCGCGGTGACGTTCACGTGTCCCTCCGGCGTGCCCTGCGCCGTGAGGTGACCGACGCCATCCGTCGCGCGGTTCACGTACTCGTCGAACTTGAGCGTCGCGACCGTTGTGTCGCCGCCGTAGGCCGCGATGAGCGCGTGCGGCACGGTGCCCAGCCCCTTCGACCCCCACCACTCGCCCTGCTCGTCCGTCGACACCGCGACAGCGCCGCCGATGTAGGCCGCGTAGCCGGAACCGGCCTGGGCCTCGTGGCCCTCGTGGCGCGCGCCGAACATGATCACCGGCTTGCCGTTCGCCGCGACCACGACCTCGCGCGTGTTCGTCGCCACACGCGAGCCCTCGGCCAGCGCGCCCAGGTACAGCGTCTCGAGATGCGCGAACGACGCGTACTCGCCTTCGATGTGCATCACCGGCTCGGCCGGCTGCGCGATCTCGCCGTCGTACAGCGAGCGAACCTTCAGGTCCTGCCAGCCTGGCTCCCACAACGTCGCGAGCTCGTGCGACACCTCGAACACCTCGCGGGCGATCGGCTCGTAGTCCTTCCATGTCTGCCGCGGGAGCGCGAGCCAGCGCGCGTACAGGCGACGCTCGGCTTCGAGGTAGCGCGCGAAGACCCGCTCCGCGCGCACGCGCTCGCGGTAGCGGCCCGCCCCGACGTGGAGGAGCGCGAGGACCTGGTCAGTGCCGACGATCACCGCGTCGGGATGCTTCTGGAAGATCTGCATCGTGACGCTGTCGTGCCGCTTGTCGCGCTCGAGGATGAGCTTGGTGCGCGCGAAGTAGATGTCGCTCTTGTACCCCGCGCGTATCTTTTCGATCGGAAGCCGGAAGACCGCGGGCCGCAGCCGACCCTGGACGATCACCGCTAGAACATGCTCATCAGCATGCCGCCGTCGACCTGGAGCGAGACGCCGGTGATGTACGACGCCTTCGGGGACGCGATGAATACGACCGCCGCCGCATACTCGGCGGGATCGCCGTAGCGACCCATCGGGATGACCGTCTCCTCGTAGCGCTTCCGGACCGCGTCGGGCGTCGTGTTCTGTCGCTTCGCCGTGTCGGTGTCGAGCTGGATCAGTCGATCGGTCGCGATCCGCCCTGGCTGGACGGCGTTCACGCGGATGCCGTCCTTCGCCAGGTCCGCCGAGAGCGTCTTGAGCATCCCGTGCACGGAGGCACGGATCGCGTTCGACAGGATGAGGTTGAGGTACTGCGTCGGCTGCCGCACCGACGTCGAGGTGGAGTACACGATCGAGCCGCCCTTCTGCTTCCGCATCTGCGGCAGCGCCAGGCGAGTCAGGCGCACGGCGGAGAAGAGCGTCAGGTCCACGGCCTTGTGCCATGCGGCGTCGTCGAGGTCGTCGAATCGTCCGGGCGGTGGACCGCCGGCGTTCACGATGAGGATGTCCAGAGCGTGGAACGCGCCGATGGCGTTCTGCACGAACGCCTCGCAGCCCTCCAGGGTCGAGAGGTCCGCAGCGACCGGCAGGATGTCCTTGTTCCCGGTCTTGCGTTCGATGTCGCGCGCAGCCGCGCTGATGGCCGCTTCCTCGCGGCTGCACATCGCGACTTTCGCGCCCTCGCGCGCGAACTCCTCGGCGATCGCGCGTCCGAGCCCCTTCGACGCCGCCGCGACGAGGGCGGTCTTTCCGCTGAGCCCAAGGTCCACGCGGCATAGAGTGCCACGCGCTCGCGTCTCGCGATGGCGGGCGGTGTCGCTACCTCCCTGAGAGCGCTAGAGCGATGGCGAAGGCCGCGACGACGAGGCGGTAGGGGACGAACCAGACCAGCGAATGCGTGCGAAGGAATCGCACCAGGAACGCGACCGCGGCGACGCCCGAGATGAACGACACGCCGAAGCCGACGAAGAGCACGTCCGGCGTCGCGAAGAGCTCAGCGGCCTTGTGTGCGTCGAGAACCGTCTTCGCGACTGCGCCGAAGATGACCGGTGTGGCGAGCAGGAAGCTGAAGCGCGTCGCGTCAGGGCGACGGACGCCCTGATACAGGCCGGCGGAGATCGTGATGCCTGAGCGGCTGATGCCGGGCAGAAGCGCGATCGCCTGGGCCACGCCCATAACGAGCGCGTCGATGAAGCCGATCGATTCGAGCGGCCTGCGGGCGATGGTGAAGCGCTCCGCCGCGATGAAGACGATCGATCCGATGATCAGGAAAGTCGCCACGTAGGCGGGATCGCGAAGGCCGCCCTCGATCGCGGACTGCAGTGCGAGGCCCGCGAGCACCGCGGGGATGGTGCCGGCGACGATCAGGAGGGGCAAGCGAAGCCGCAACGCGAAGACGTCCTGCACGAGGCCGATCCAGGTGCGAGCGAAGTACAGGAGCACCGCGAGCGCCGTGCCAAGGTGCAGCGCCACCGTGAAGGACAGACCAAAGCGCTCCGGATCGAGACCGAGCGCCTCGCCGAGGAGCAGCAGATGCGCGGTGGAGCTGACTGGCAGGAATTCCGTGAGGCCCTGCACCAGGCCGAGAAGCGCCGCCGCCGCGAGATCGCTCACCTCCTCATACCTGCCCGCGCCGCACGCATCGCGTCGTGCGCGTCACGCTCATGTCCGAGCGCGGCTTCGAGCTGCTTCGCCCACGACCGCCGATGCCCTGCGTCGAGGAAGCGCATCGCGACCGACGCGTCGAACGGTCCGATGCCGACCTTCTTCGCCGCATCGGCCACGTAGCCGTACGACTCGGCTGCGTGGAGCAGATCGGCGCCGGGCGAGCCCGGGAACAGCGCGCGCGTCGTCCGAAGGAAGCTCGCGGCCGCTCGTCTCTTGTCTGCGAGGAGCGTGCGCATCGCGTGATCGCCGAACGCCGCGGCGCCGGCGTGGCGCTTGTCGGTCCAGCGCGCTTCGTCGCCCAGCGCGGCGATCCAGGCCTCGATCGCGGCGTCGCTCGCCTCGGCCGACGCGGCCGCGCCCTCGACGGCGTCGCGCGCGATCGCCGCGCGGTCGGGTGCGCCGTCACGGTCGAGGAAAACGATGTGGCCGTCCTTGTCGAAGGCGGACCAGTCGAGCTTCGTGGGCTGCTCGGTCTTGTCGAAATACGTGCGTGCGTAGAACGTCGGCTTTTCCTCGTCGCAGCCCACGACGAGCCCGTACTCCGACGGACCGACGAGGCCGCGAGCGAGTGGCGGCAGCTTCGCCTCGAGCGCCTCGATGATGCGGTCGAGCACGAGCGTTTTCATCTCCTCGTCGAAAGGCGGCGTGACGGGATCCGCGCGCGTGCCGGTGCCGCGTGCCGCGTGCGTGAGGGTCGCGTCGTCGAGTGGAGCCGCGGCGATCGGGTCCCACGCGTCGACATCGATCGCGGTGGTAAAAGCGGCGCCAGACGCGCCCATCACCCAGTCGTACTCCTGTCCGGTCGCGACCGCGATACATGCCGGAAGCGTGCACTCGCGTCCCTCACCGAAGCGGAGGGGTGGGATGTCCTTGAGGATCCGCTTGCGTGCGGCCACGCTCACGCGTCTGCGGGAAGGATCGTGAACGAGCGGCCGCGGAGCGATCTGAGGGCGCGAAAGTGGCGCTCGTCCAGCGTCAGGATGCGACGAGTGTCCGCGCGGTCCGCGAGCACTACCAGCGACGCATCAGCAAGACCGATCCGAAGATCGCGGTAACGATCTACGAGGTCCGCCATCGCGGCGATGTCTTCGGCGTCGAAGGAATGGAGACTCAAGGCGCCCTCCGCGACAGTCCGAAGAAACTTGAGCTCTTCGGAGACACCCGCGCGTGTCGCGAGCATGTAGTCGACCTCCGCGGCGACGAACGGCGAAAGAAGGAGCGGCCCCGAATCTTTCTCCGTAACTGAGCGGACACGGTCGTGGTAAGGGTCAGCCGCATCCATCCCAGCGAGCAGCGCGCTCGAGTCGACGACGATCACTGCTCGCCGAAGCCCTTCAGCAGCTCCTCGTCAGGATGTCGCCACAGGCCCGGCTTGCCAGTGTTGAAGAGGGGAAACGTTGGCCGCCGCGGCGACTCGTCGCGCAAGAGCTGCTCCAGTCCTTCGCGGATGAGGCGCGCCTCGGAGGTCCGACGCCGGCGGGCAAGCGCACCGAGCTTTCGCTTCAATTCCTCGGAGAGGTACACGGTCGTCTTCAACATCGGATGTATGGTATCACATATGGCAGTCAGGCGGCGTTCTCGGGGAACGCGTGCTTGAGGACGGTGAGCGCGTGAAGCGTCGCCCACTTGCTGGCGTTGACCTTCGAGGCCATGCGGTCGGCGTACGGCGAACGCCCGGCCCACCGCCCGTGCGAGTCCTGACGCGACAGGAGCCACGCGATCGCGATCTGCGCGCGCGGATCGTCGATCGCGCCGGCCGCGTCGATCGCGCGCAGCACGAACAGGATGTCCGCCTGATAGAAGAGCGGGAACGAGATCTGTCGCCACAAGTAGCTCGGCTCCGTGCCGGTGGGGTAGGCGCCGCGCGTCATGCGATACGAAAGGAGGAACTCGACGCCGCGGCGCAGCGTGCGTTCGACCTCGCGCGTGCGCGCCGCCTCGGGCAGCGCGGCGAGCCCCCAGACCAGACGCGCGTAACCCCAGGCGCAAGGCTGGTCGCTGTTGATCCAGCACGCCGCGTCGAACTTCTTCGAATCGCGCACCAGACGCTGCACCAGCGGCTCGAGGCGCGGGTCGGTGCCGTACCCGGCGAGCGACACGTAGCGGACGACGTTGCCGACGAAGCACGAGGCACCGTGGTCCTGATCGAAGACCCAGCCCATGCCGCCTTGGTCGGGCGAGCCAAGGTCGTCGAGCACGCGTCGCGCGGCGCGGCGCACGCGCGGATCGCCCGCGTCGATGCCGTACTCGACGAGCAATAGGTTCGACCAGTGGGTGGACTGGTACTTCGGACCGTAGAGATGCGGGCCCGGCCAGCTACCGTCGGACTTTTGTTGTCGCAGGATCGTCGAGATCGGTGGGCTCGACATCGCACGCTGTTGCGCCTCGCGCAGCTCAGCGTCGCGCGGACCGCGGTCGAGGACGTGCCGCAGCGTGAGCGCGCGGACCGCCGGGTCGCCCTTCTCGAGGAGCCAGGGGACCGGGTCGTCGTGCAGGAGCGACTGCCAGGACATCACGTGCCGCCCACCGACAGCTCCGCGATGACCAGCGTTGGGCTGCCGATCCCGCCCGCGCCGAACGTGAGATCCGTGCCCACGCCGCTGATCGACGACAGCAGGTGCGTCAGATTTCCCGCGATCGTGATGCCCTGCACGGGGTGCACCGGCGCGCCCTTCTCGAGATAGGTGCCGGTGGCGCCGAGCGAGAACTCGCCGGACACCGGATCGATGGTGTGCAGGTTGAGCAGCGAGGTGACCGCGAGCGCGCGGTCGAGATCCCTGACGAGCGCGCCGGGATCGTCCGCGCCGCCTTCGATGTAGAAGTTCGACGGACCGATGCGGCTTGGGGACGCGTACGAGCCACGGCGCGCGTTCCCCGTCGGCGCGCTGGTCAGCTTGCGCGCGGTCTTCAGGTTCGTGAGGTAGCCGCGCAGCACGCCGCTCTCGATGAGGACCCGCGTCGTGGTGGCCACACCTTCACCATCGAACGGCGCACTGCGGAGACCACCCCGCCTTCGAGCGTCGTCGACGATCGTCACGCGTTCGTTCGCTACGCGCTCGCCCACCTTCCCCGCGAACAACGACCGGCCCTTCAGGACGTTGTCGGCCGAAAAGAGCGGGGAAATCGCGCCAAGGAGCGACATCGCCATCCACGGGTCGAGCACGACCGGGAGCTTCTGCGTGCGGAAGGGCTTTGCTCCGAGCTTCTCGAGAGCGCGCTGCGCGGCACGCGCGCCGATGCTCCCCGCATCGAGATCGGCCATGCGCCGCGCGCCCTCGCCGTGATACCCGATCTGTCGCTCGCCGTCCTGCGTCGCGACCGCGCTCGTCATCGCGCCACAGAAGCTCTCGCGGTACGAGGCGCGAACGCCTTGTGTGGTCGCGATCACCGTCGTCACCTCCGCGTCGCTGTAGCTCGTCTTGTGAAAGTGCGTGATGCGCGGGTCCGCCGATCGCGCCGCCTGCTCCACCGCGAGCGCAATGGCGCCGCGGTCGGCGAGCGGCCGGTCCTCGAGGCCCGGCTGGAAGATGTCGAGATCGACCATCTCGAGCGGCGCGGCTGCGATGCGGAGGTCGTCGTCGGGTTCGGTGATCGTCGCCATGCGCCGCGCCTGATCCACGCAGGCCTCGATTCCGGGAAGTGCGAGGTCACTCGTGTGCGCGAAGCCGATGCGCTGCGCGTCGAGCACGCGCACGCCGAGCCCGCGCTCGCCGCGCGCGGTGACGACCTCGATCGTGCCGTCCTTCGTCTCGACCGATCCGGACAGCGCATCGCGGACGAAGACCTCCGCCGTTGCGACCTGGCGGGCGCGCAGCGCTTCGAGCGCGCGACCCGTGACCTCGTCGTTCGACAGCCGCGTGGTCACTGGATCTTTCCGCCGATGACGACCGACGGGATGCGCAGCGTCGGTTGCGCGTCGGCGACCGGCGCGCCCTGGCCGTCCTTCCCGCACGTGCCCGTTGAATACCCAAGATCCCAGCCCACCATGTCGATCTCGCTCATGAGCGTCGGCCCCTGGCCCACGAGAGTCGCGCCGCGCAGCGGCTCGGCGAGCTTGCCGTCGTGGATGCGGTAGCACTCGGTGACCTCGAACGCGAAGTTCCCGCTGACCACGTCGACCTGCCCGCCGCCCATCTTCTTCACGAAGATGCCGTCCTTGACCGAGCGCACGATCTCCTCGGGGTCGGAGTCGCCCGAGGCGATCATCGTGTTCGTCATTCGGCAGATCGGCAGGTGTCGGAAGCTCTCGCGTCGCGCGTTGCCGCTCCGCCG
Organism: Chloroflexota bacterium; assembly: GCA_031395235.1. Lineage (GTDB taxonomy): Bacteria > Chloroflexota > Limnocylindria > P2-11E > P2-11E > CF-39. The sequence goes on along the minus strand of JANNUM010000443.1, from coordinate 5,884 downwards.
GATACCGAGCTGCTCGGCGTGCTTACGGTCCGATAGGTAGGTCTTGAGGATGCCCTTCTCGATGAGCACGGTCCGCTGCGTCGGCGTGCCCTCGTCGTCCATCGCCGCTGTGCCGCGCTTGCCGGCATCGCGTCCGTCGTCGATCACCGTGATCAGTTCGCTCGCGACCTTCTGCCCGATGCGGCCCGAGTAGACCGACAGACCCTTGAGGTTGAGGTCCGCCTCGAGGCCGTGGCCGACCGATTCATGGATCAGCGTCCCGCCGGCTTCGCTCGAAAGTACGACGGTGTACGTGCCCGCGGGCGCGGGCTGGGCGCCGACGCTCAGCACGGCTCGCCGCGCCGCCTGCTCCGCGGCATCGCGGACGGCGTCGTCGGTGAGCATCTCGAAGCCGAGCGTGCCACGGACCGCCTCGAAACCTGACTCGAGGACGGCCCCGTCCTTTGCCACGACGTGTACCGCGAAGTTCACGCGCACCCGCGTGTCGGTGCGATGGACGCCGTCGCTGTTGGCGACCAGGATCTCCTGCACGCTCTCGGCGTACGACACGGTCGCCTGCGACACGCGCGGGTCATGGGCCCGGGCGACCTTGTTGGCCAAGCGCAGGAGTGCCACCTTGCGCTCCACCGGCACGATCCGGGGGTCGATTGCCACCGAATGTGGTCTCGGAAGATCGTCCGGCGCGAGCCGGGCGCCCTCGTGAAGGCCTGATTCGTCGGCCACGCTGCTGGCGGCGCGGCCCGCGATGGCCATGACGTCGTCGACGTCGGTCACGTTGCCATTCGCATACACCGTCTGCTCGCCCCGGACCACCCGCACGCCGGCACCCTGATCGACACCGGTGATCGCGTCCTCGATGCGCTGATCGTCGAGCACGAGCTGTAGCGTTTCGTGCCGCTCCCAGAAGAGCTCGGCCCATTCGCCCCCGCGCGACAGTGCAGTGCGTAGCGCGCGCTCGACACCCTGGACGGTGATGACCGGCGCGCGCGCGACGGTGAGTGTGATGATCGCCCTCTCCCCTAGCCGTCGGTGACGGCGCTGGAGATGGTACGACGCTCAGTCGCCGATGACAGTTACGGTCGCGCTTCGCTCACGCGGTCCATCGAACTCCGCGAAGTACACGCCCTGCCACGTGCCGAGCACCAGCTCGCCTTCATGTACCGAAAGCGTCACATCGTTCCCGACGAGCACCGCTTTGATGTGCGCGGCGGAATTTCCTTCCGCATGACGGTAGTCACCGTCCTTCGGAACGACTTTCTCGAGCTGAAGCAGCAGATCACGCTGTACATCCGGGTCGGCGTTCTCGTTCACGAAGACCGCTGCGGTCGTGTGGGCGACGTTTACCACGCATATACCTTCGCGCACCTTCGACCGGGCGACCGCGGCGCGTACACGCGATGTCACATCGATGGTCATCTCGCGCTTTTCCGTGCTCAGCGAAAGCTTCTCGTGGTGAGCGGTCATTCGGCGATCATCCGCTCGGAGGCAGAGCGCTGCACGTCGCGACGATACTTCCGGGATGCCGACGTGGGGCGAGGCGCGCGCCGCGGCGACGACGCGCCTGCGGTCCGCTCCAGATCCCGGCACCGCCGCGCTCGATGCCGACGTGCTGCTGGCGCACGTGCTTGGCGTCGGCAAGGAAGCGCTGTTCGCGCATCCCGAGCGACGGCTCTCCGCCGCGGAGGACGAGCGATTCCAGGAGTTCGTCGACCGACGGAGCCGCGGGGAGCCCGTGGCGTACCTGCGCGGCTTCAAGGAGTTCTACGGCCTGCGCTTCCGCGTGGATCCGCGCGTGCTCATCCCGCGACCGGAGACGGAGGTGCTCGTGGACGCGGCGCGCGAGCTCATCGCCGGACGGGCGTTGACCGTCGTCGACGTCGGTACCGGGTCCGGCGCGATCGCGGTGGCGATCGCCGCGCACGAGCACCGCGTCCGCGTCATCGCGACCGATTCCTCGCGCGACGCGCTGGCCGTCGCGGAGGCGAACGCGCTCGCGAACGGCGTCGCCGACCGCGTCGAATTCCGCCACGGCGATCTGCTCGCGCCGATCACCGAGCGCGTCGACATCGTCTGCGCGAATCTCCCCTATCTGCCGGATGCCTCGATGGTCAAGTGGGTGGGGGAGCGGAGCTCACTCGCGTTCGAGCCGCGCGAGGCGGTCGTCGCCGGGACCGACGGGCTCAGCGTGATCCGCCGCTGCATCGAGGACCTGCCGCGCGTGTTCGCTCCGGGCGGCGCGGCACTCTTCGAATGCGATCCACCGCAGGTGGCGGCCATTACCGAGGCGCTGCAGCGGGCGGGACTGCGCACGCGCACGGTCCGCGATCTCGCCGGCCTCGACCGCGTGGTCGCCGCCGAGCCATAGGCGCGAAGGCGGACGTCGCGCGGGCGATCCGCGAGCTCGTAAGTCCGGATCGGGCTGAGCGCTTCTGGTCGCTCTACGAGGAGGTCCGTGATGAGTGCGGCGTCGTCGACTACCCCGAGACCCTGCAGCGCTTTCGCCGTGCCTTCCCTGAAGAGCGCCGCCTCGACGATGTCGATCGCGCGGTCCTCGATATCCCGTTCGAGCGCTACCTCTATGCCGGTGCGCTCGACGTGCTCGCACGTCCGTGGCAGCGCGGCGAGCCGGCGATTCTCTCCGACGGGGATCGCGTCTACCAGCCGATGAAGATCGCGCGATCGGGCCTTCTGCTCGCCGTGCGCGGCAATGTCCTCGTGTACGCGCACAAGGAGGATCATCTGGCCGAGGTCCAGCGCCGGTTCCCGGCAGAGCGTACGTACACATCGACGACAAAGCCGCGCTCCTCACCCGCACCAAGGCGAGCCTCGGCGATCGGGTGACGACAGTCCACGTCCGTCAGGGGCGCTACGCGACCGAGGGCCCGAGCGGCGCGCCGCCCGACATCGTCGTCGAGAGGATCGCCGATCTCCTGGCGATCGATCTTGCCCGCCTCTTCGCCTGAGTCAGGGCGCTTGGTGCGGCGGACGGCGGGCGAGCGCGTCGGCGAGCTCGTCGGCGCTCCGCAGGCGTCGGCTGAGCGTGCGGAGCAGCGCGGTCGCGACCTGCGGGTACTGCATGACGACGACAGCCATAACGGTGGCGTGGAGCTCGAGCGTCTCGGTCTCCTCGACCGCGGTCACCGTCGCCGAGCGCGGCCCGCCGTCGAGAAGACCCATCTCGCCGATCACCTCGCCGGCACCGAGCTCGGCGAGAACGAGCGGTGTGTCGCCAGCCTGGTCGCGTTCCACGCGAACGCGCCCGCGCGTGATCACGTGTAGCGCGTCGCTCGCATCGCCCTGGCGCATGATCACCTCGCCGGTCGCAAAGTGCTTCGGGCGTCCGCGTTCCGCGAGCATCTGGAGGCCGGGCTCCGGCAGCTCCTTGAACAGCGCCACACGGGCCAGCGACGATCCCACCGACCTATCATCCTCCCAAATGAAGACGCGCCTCCTCGCGGCGGATGCGCCGGGGGCAGTGGAGGAGGCGGCGGCCGCACTATCCCGTGGTGAGCTCGTCGCCTTCCCGACCGACACCGTGTACGGTCTCGCCGCCGGTCACGACCACGTGCGCAAGCTGTACGGCGCAAAGGACCGGCCGAAGGAGAAGCGGATCCCGGTGCTCCTTTCCGACGCGTCCAACCTAGAGGCGAGCGCGCAAGTGACGCCCGCGGCGCGGGCGCTCGCCGAACGGTTCTGGCCGGGGCCTCTCACGATCATCCTCGTCGCGCCACGTCGCGGGACGCTGGCGTTCCGCGTCCCCGATCACCCCCTCGCGCGCCGCCTCATCTCCGCGTTCGGTGGCGGTCTGCCCGTGACGAGCGCGAACCGTTCCGGTCAGCCGGCTGCGCGCACCGCGCAGGAGGTCATCGCGCAGCTCGACGGGCGCATCGCGCTCGTGCTCGATGGCGGCCCGACGACGGGTGGCCTGTCATCCACGATCGTCGACTGCACCACGCCCGACGTGAAGGTCCTCCGCGTGGGCGCCATCTCGACCGAGGAGATCCGGAGCGCTCTCGCGTCGGCGAAGGTCGCTTGAAGATCGGCGTCGCCTCGGATCACGCCGGACAGGCGCTCAAGGTCACACTCGTGAAGCACCTGCGCGAGAAGGGGCACGAGGTGAGGCTATACGGCCCGCCGCCGGATCCCGACGACGACTACCCGGTCATCGTCCGCGCGCTCGCCGAGGCCATCGCGCGTCGCGAGGTCGAGCGGGGCATCTTCACCTGCGGCTCGGGCATCGGGCCGGCCGTCGCCGCGAACAAGATCCCCGGGATCCGCGCGACGGTCGTGGACAACGAATGGTCCGCGCGCGATGCCGTGGAGCACGTCGACGTGAATCTGCTCACCATGGGTGAGCGCGTGATCGGCGACGAGCTCGCGAAGAGCATCCTGGACGCGTATCTCGGCGCGACGGTCCAGGGCGGACGCCACGAGCGCCGGCGGAAGCAGATCGAAGCCATGGAGGCGACAAAGGTATGAGCCATCTCGAGCGAGAAGATCCCGAGCTCTACGCGGCGATCGAGGGCGAGCGGCGCCGTCAGGTCGAGAAGATCGAGCTCATCGCCTCCGAGAACTACACCAGCCCCGCGGTCATGGAGGCCGTGGGCAGCGTGCTCACGAACAAGTACGCCGAGGGCTACCCGGGCCGGCGTTACTACGGCGGCTGCGAATGGGTCGACGTCGCCGAGACGCTCGCCATCGAGCGCGCGAAGGCGTTGTTCGGCGCCGCCGCTGTCAACGTGCAGCCGCATGCCGGCGCGCAGGCGAACATGGCGGCGTACGCGGCGGTGATGCAGCCGGGCGACACGATGCTCGGCCTCGCGCTCGACCAGGGCGGGCACCTCACGCACGGCTCTCCGGTGAACTTCTCCGCGAAGCTCTACAAAGTCGTGCCGTATCACGTGCGGCGCGAGGACGAGCTCATCGACTACGAGGAGATCGAGCGGCTAGCGAAGGAGAACAGGCCCAAGGTCATCGTCGCCGGCGCGACCGCGTACCCGCGCTTCTTCGACTTCCCGCGTCTGCGAAAGATCGCGGACGATGTCGGCGCGCTCCTCATCGTCGACATGGCGCACTTCGCGGGGCTCGTCGCGGCGGGGGAGCACCCGACGCCGGTCGGTCACGCGCAGATCGTCACCACTACGACGCACAAGACGCTTCGCGGGCCGCGTGGCGGGATGATCCTCAGCGACGCCGAATTCGAGAAGGCGATCAACAGCGCGGTGTTCCCGAACATCCAGGGCGGCCCGCTCATGCATGTCATCGCCGGCAAGGCGGTGATGCTGAAGGAGGCCGCGACGCCCGAGTTCAAGGAGTACGCGAAGCAGATCCGCAGGAACGCGACGACCCTCGCCGCGTCGCTCGCGAAGGCGGGGCTGCGGATCGTGTCGGGCGGCACCGACAACCACCTCATGCTCGTCGACGTGCGTCCGCTCGGGCTCACCGGCAAGAAGGCCGAGAAGGCGCTCGACGCGGTCGGCATCACGGTGAACAAGAACACGATCCCGTACGACCCCGAAAAGCCGGCGATCGCGTCGGGCATCCGCGTCGGCACACCGGCCGTGACCACGCGCGGCATGCGCGAGGCCGAGATGGAGCGCATCGGCGCGCTCATCGCGCGCGCGCTCAACACGAAGGGAGACGAAACGGTCGCGCAGGAGATCTCCGCCGAGGTCCTCGATCTCACGCGCCGCTTCGCGGTGCCGGGCATCACGCCGGAGCACGCACGAGCCTGACGCCACAGCTGCACGTCTCGACGCACCCGCTGGTCCGCGAGAAGGTCACGCGCCTGCGCGATGAACGGACCGCGCCGCAGCAATTCCGCGCGCTCGTCGGCGAGCTCGCGACGCTTCTCCTGTATGAAGCGACCGCGGACCTTCCGGTG
>JANNUM010000419.1:0-3209 GCA_031395235.1 Chloroflexota bacterium | reverse complement strand
GGCGCTGAAGAGCAGCCCCAGCCGCGAAGTCTCGTCCGTCGTTGGCAGCGCGGCGGATGCCACCAGAACGAAGGCGATGCCCCACGTCGCCAGCTCGGACGCGATCCGGATGCGACGTTCGTACCCCGCTGCCTCGTCGGGGGGGGTCACCATCTGGGCGACATGGTGGAGCAACTCGTCCGCCGTGTCGCGCCTGACCGGGAAACGGGCTAGGGGCGCGACCACCGAGAGCGGGTCGATGAGCTCGCCGTCGCGCCACACCACGAAATGCAGATGCGCACCGGTCGTCATTCCGGTCATGCCGACCGCGCCGATGATCTGGCCCTGTTGCACCTCATCGCCAGCCTTTCGGTCGTACCTCGACGGGCTTCACGATGCGGGGTGGGCGGGCGCCCTGGGGGATGTCCGATTCGCCTACGCGGCGAGTGTCGCGCTCTGGGCCGGCATCGCGGCACCCGTCTGGATGCGCTGGTTCACGCTTCCCGCGCGTCGCGAGTGGCTCGAGCGCAAGTTCCGCATGAACCTCGAGGACGCTGCAGAGCCCTTCGGCGCGTTCATCGGCTTCGCCCTTGAGCTCGCCGACGAAGCGCTCGCGGACGCGCGCGTATGACGACGCTACGCAGGACGCTGCGGCAGCCGCCGCACCCAGTACTCCCAGGCGCGCTCGCCCGCATTGCCACGCAGCATCGCGGCAGCACGCTGCGTCTCACCGGCGCTGAGCGAGCGCACCTCGCCAAGCCGGAGCGCCGTCGCCAGCAGCGTCGCGTTCCGCTCGAGATACACCGCGGCGAACACGGCCGCACGCACGTCCGCGCCGGTGACCACGCAGCCGTGGCCACGCATCAGCACGACCGTCCGCGTCCCGAGCGCGGCGACGAGATCATCGGCCTGCGCCGCGTCCCGTACGAGCAGATCCGTTTCGCCGAAGTGTTTTGCGATGTCCCAGACCAGGGTCTCGTGGCCGATCACCGAGCCCATGTGATAGATCGGCCGCAGCGGCACATCGGTCACCCCGAACGGGATGACCGACGGCGCGTGCGAATGCACCACGGCACCCACGTCCGCGCGACGGCGATACACCGCGGCGTGGATCGCCACCTCTTCATAGGAGCGACGCTCGCCACCGGCCACGCGCGCGCCGCTCAGGTCCAGTACCTGGAGATCGTCGGCCTCCACCAGCTCGGGCGCGCGAGTGTGCGAGATGAGGAACCGCTCCAGGGCTGTGGGGTGTCGCGCGCTCACGTGACCGAAGGCGTCGAGCACGCCCTCGTTCGAGAGGATGTGGTTCGCCAGGACCAGGTCGTCCACGAGCTGCGGCGGAGCGAGGTGGCTCACGAGTGTTTCGTTCGGCGCACCGCCACGCGGCGGCGATAGCCGAGCTGCTCCAACCACGCGAGCGAGCGGCCCGTCACGACAACGCCGGCACGCGGGAGGTCGGCCGCGCGCCGAACGCCGGCGAGAAAGATCGCCGTCCGCAGCTCGAGCTCGAAGGCGGTGATCCAGTCCAGCACCGCGCCCTCACCCTTGAGCGCGGCCTGTAGGAGCGGGCGCCCGACCCCTACGACCGTCGCGCCGAGAGCCAGCGCCTTCGCGGCATCGAGACCGCTCCGGACGCCGCCGGTAGCGATGACCGGCAGACCCGCCCCCGCCGCTCCGACGACAGCGACCGCGGTCGGCACGCCCCAGTCGCGGAACCTCTCTCCGAGGCTCATGCGCTGTTTGTCGCCCTGCGCCGCGGCGCGCAGCGATTCGATCGCGGCGAACGACGTCCCACCGACGCCGCCGACGTCGATCGCCTTCACGCCGAGCCGGCGCAGGCGACGCGCGACGTCGCGCGTGATGCCCGCGCCAGTCTCCTTCGCGATCACCGGAACGGGTGAGCGGCGGGTGAGCGCGCGCACCGCGGCGTCCGAGCCCTTCGCGCGCGTCTGCCCTTCGGGCTGGACGGATTCCTCGAGATAGTTGAGATGGAGCGCGAGGGCATCGGCCTTCACCATCCGCACGATGCGCTCGACGTCTTGCAGCGCGAGCGCGGCTTCGTTGTCCTGCTTCACGAGCTGTGAGATCCCGACGTTCGCGATGACGAACGCGTGGGGGGCGGTCTCGCGCACGACCGAGTACGTCGAGGCAAGCGAGGGGTCGCGCAGAGCGGCGCGCTGGCTGCCCACGCCGATCGCGATACCCGTGCGCTCGGCGACACGCGCGAGAAGCTCGTTGATCGCGATCGCTCGACCGTGGCCGCCCGTCATCCCCGAGATGACCAGCGGGAGACGCAGCGCGTGACCGAGGAAGCGCGCGCCCACGTCGATGTCCTTGGCGTCGACCGACGGGAGCGCGTCGTGCACGAGATGTACGTCCTCCCATCCCGCGCTGGTCCGCGTCTCGACGTCGCCCTCCGCGGCGAGCTGGAGATGCTCGCCCTTACGCCGGGCGATCGCCTCGGCTTCTGACACTTCCGGTGTGTTCTAAGCGAAGACGCCGTCGGCGGCGAGCGACGCGTATTCGTCGGCGCCCAGACCCAGCAGGCCCTTAAAGACGGCCTCGTTGTGCTCTCCGAGCGTCGGCCCGGCGCGGTCCGGCCGCGCCGGCGTCTCGGACAGGGCGAACGGCGGCGCCATGAGGCCGACCTCGCCGAGACCGGGATGCGTCGCACGTCGCCAGACGGCGCGATGCGCCAGCTGCGGGTCGTCGAAGAGCTCGCCGATCGACTCGACCGGCGCGGCGCGCAGGCCGCGCGCGCGGAGCGCGGCGACGATCTCCTCGCGCGCACTTGTCCGCGTCCACTCGGCGATGCGCGCATCGAGCTCGGCCTCGCGCGCGCGGCGGCCGGCGGCGCTTCCGAGCGCGGCGTCGCGCGCCCACTCGGGATCGCCGAGCGCCGCCCGGAAGCGCGTCCACTCGTCGTCGCTCCACACCGAGAGCGCCACCCACCGGTCGTCACCTTGGCTCGGATAGACGCCGTGCGGCACGGCCACGCGGTCGTGGTTCGCGTCGCGCGTCGGCACGGTGCCGTTCGCCGCGTGCTCCAGCAACGCGGGCGCGAGGAACTGGAGGCCCGCCTCGTATTGGGAGAGGTCGATCACGCAGCCTTCGCCGGTGCGGCGGCGACGCTCGAGAGCGGCGAGCACCGCGATGACGCCGTATCCGACCGCGATGTAGTCGATGTACGGGCCGTACAGGATCACCGGCGTGCGGCCGGGCTCCCCGAG
>JANNUM010000391.1:0-2219 GCA_031395235.1 Chloroflexota bacterium | reverse complement strand
GCGCGCGTACCGGACGGGAGGCGGCATTCGCTGGATGCTCCCACACCGCGCGGACCCCGCGACAATGCGGGGGTGAGCGGTGGTGCACGCGGCGCGACGGTCGAGTTCCGCGAGGTCACGAAGCGATACGAGCGCGGCGAGGCGCCGGTCGCGGCCGTCGATCGGCTGTCGCTCGAGGTACCGGCGGGCGCGATCTGCGTGCTCGTCGGTCCGAGCGGCTGCGGCAAGACGACGAGCCTCAAGATGGTCAACCGGCTCATCGAGCCGACGAGCGGAACGATCCTCATCGACGGCCGCGACGTTCGCGGCGAGGACGCCCCGACGCTGCGTCGCGCTATTGGCTACGTCATCCAGCAGGTCGGGCTCTTCCCGCACCGGACCATCGCGGAGAACGTCGCGACCGTGCCGCGACTCCTCGGCTGGGAAAGCGCGCGCGTGCGGGCGCGCGTCGACGAGCTCTGCGACCTCGTTGGGCTCGGCCTGGACTTCCGCGAGCGTTACCCGGCGCAGCTCTCCGGCGGCGAGCGTCAGCGCGTCGGCGTCGCGCGCGCGCTCGCGGCGGAGCCGCCGGTCATGCTGATGGACGAGCCGTTCGGGGCCGTCGACCCGATCGTCAGGGAGCGCCTCCAGGACGAATTCCTGCGCATCCACCGCCGCCTCGGCATGACCGTCCTTTTCGTCACGCACGACATCGACGAGGCCATCAAGATGGGCGACCGCGTCGCGGTGATGCGCGCGGGGCGGCTGGTGCAGTACGCGCCCCCGGCGGAGCTCCTTTCGCGTCCCGCCGACGACTTCGTCGCGCGCTTCGTCGGCGCGGACCGCGGGCTCAAGCGGCTCGCGCTCGTGACGGTGGCCGAGCTCGCGCCCCGGACCGCGACGACGCGACGCGAAGGCGAGCGCGCCGAGGGTGCCGACCACGTCCTGCTCCTCGACAACGTCGGCCGCCCGATCGGCTGGGTGAACGCGCGGCGGCTCGGCGGCGCCTCGCTGCGCGCCGAGCACGCCGATCCGATGTCGCCGATCTTCGAGCGCGACACGCGTCTGCGGGACGCGCTCTCCGCCCTTCTTGCCGCGGGCGTGAAGGATGGCGTCGTCGTGGATGAGGAGCGTCGTTACGTCGGCATCATCGGGATCGATGAGATCGGCGCGGTCATCGCGGAGACGCGAACGTGACGCCGGGCGAGCCGCTCATCCGCTGGGACTGGATCGCCGACCACGTGCCGGAGATCGCCCAGCGTCTCGGCGAACATCTGCTCCTCGCCGGCACCGCTGTGGGCGTCGGGCTGGTCATCTCCTTCGTCATCGGTATCTGGGCCGCACGACGCCAGGCCGTCTACAGCGGCGCGACGTGGATCGCCGGCGTGCTCTACACGATCCCGAGCCTCGCGCTCTTCGCGCTGCTGATCCCATTCACGGGACTCTCGATCCTCACGGCGGAGATCGGTCTTGTGTCCTACACGCTCCTCATCCTCATCCGGAACATCGTCACCGGCCTTCGCGGCGTGCCCGCCGAGGTGCGCGAGGCCGCGCTCGGGATGGGCTATCGACCGTGGGAGCTCCTCTGGAAGATCGAGATACCGCTCGCGACACCCACGATCGTCGCGGGCGTGCGCACGGCCACCGTGTCGACGATCGGCCTCGTCACGGTGACCTCGCTCATCGGCCAGGGCGGCTTCGGCGCGTTCATCCTCGACGGGCTCCAGCGCTTCTTCTCGACGCCGCTCATCGTCGGCGCCGCCCTCTCTGTGGCGCTCGCGGTCGCGGCCGACGCGGCGCTCGCGCGGGCCGAGCGCGTTCTGACGCCCTGGTCGCGCGGTGTCTCCGAGCGGATCCGGGTCGCCGACCCGGGATCGCCGGGATGATGGAGTTCGTCGCCTCGGTCGCCGCGTGGTTCGCCGACCCGGCGCGCTGGTCCGGCACCGACGGCATTCCGACGCGCGTGCTCGAGCACGTCCACGTCTCGGCGGTCTCGCTCGCGGCCGCCTTCCTCCTCGCGTTCCCGCTCGGCGTGGTCCTCGGGCACCTCGGGCGCGGCGGCTTCCTCGCGATCAACGTCGCGGGCGTCGGTCGCGCGCTCCCGTCGTTCGCGATGATCGCGTTCGCGCTGCCGGTCTCGTTCGCACTCGGCCAGGGACTGGGCTTCTTCCCGACGTTCCTGGCGATGGTGCCGCTCGGCCTCCCGCCGATCCTCACGAACAGCTACGTCGCGCTGCGCG
>JANNUM010000386.1:0-1983 GCA_031395235.1 Chloroflexota bacterium | reverse complement strand
CTCCCGCGCGATGATCGCCTCGCCAGGCGATCTGCCCCTTGACATATTGATGACACAATCTGATGATTCCGTGTGTGAGAACCACGGTACGCCTTGATGACCGTCTCCTGCGAGACCTCAAGCAGCATGCAGCTGCTCGCGGGCGCACGCTCACTGCGGTGATCGAGGATGCAGTGCGCCAATTCCTCGGACACACGGCCGCCGGCGATGGTCGCCCGAAGGCTCCGCCGTTCCGCGTGATCACTTTCAAGGGCGGCCTTCGGCCGGGCGTCGATCTGGATGACAGCGCTGCCCTTTTGGATCTGATGGAGGGCACGCCTGCTCCTCGTCGACGTTAACGTCCTCGTCTACGCGCATGCGGAGGACACACCGCGGCATACCGAGCACCGCGAGTGGCTGCGTCGGATGGTGGAGTCCGAATCCGCATATGGGATGTCGGATCTTGTTCTGAGCGGCTTTCTGCGCGTGGTCACCAACCCACGGGCTTTCGATGCGCCGATGCCGATGGAACGCGCCCTGGCGGCCGTGGAAGCCCTGCGCTCGCGGCCGAACTGCGTGGTCGTGTCGCCGGCGGAGCGACATTGGGAGATCTTCGGCCGCCTGTGCCGTGAGACTGGTGTGAAGGGCAACCTCGTGCCGGACGCCTATTTCGCGGCATTGGCGATCGAAAGCGGAAGTGAGTGGATCACGACGGATCGCGACTATTCGCGTTTCCCCGGCCTGAGATGGCGTCACCCGCTGGACTGAGTGCTCGAGGTGAGTTCGCGCACATCGCGTACGCGATAATCAATAGGTGAGCGCGCCGGACAGCCGCCTCCAGACGACGGAGGGGGAGTCCGCCCCGCAGCGCCGAGCGACGATCGCCATCCTCGACTACGGATCCCAATACACGCAGCTCATCGCGCGCCGCGTGCGCGAGTCGCGCGTCTACTGCGAGATCTTCCTGCATGACGTGACCGCGAAAGAGCTGGAGCGCCGCGGCGTCGTGGGCGTGATCCTCTCGGGCGGACCGTCGAGCGTGTACGACGCGGACGCGCCGCTGATCGAGCCCGCGATCCTTGACGGCCGGTTCCCCATCCTCGGGATCTGCTACGGGATGCATCTCATGGCCCACGTCCTCGGCGGCGAGGTCGCGCCGGAGGGCAAGCGCGAATACGGTCCCGCGACGGTCGACATCGCCGAGTCCGGCGGACTGTTCGAAGGCCTCTCCGATCACGAGCGCGCCTGGATGAGCCACGGCGACACCGTCAAGCGGCTCCCGCCGGGCTTCCACGGGATCGCGAGCACCGAGCGGCTGCCGCTCGCCGCGATGAGCGACGGACGGAACCGCTTCGGCGTGCAATTCCACCCGGAGGTCATGCACACCCCGCGCGGGGCCGAGGTGCTGCGCAACTTCCTGTATCGCGTCTGCGGCTGCACCGGCGACTGGACGCCCGCGGCGTTCATCGAGGAAGCCGTTGCCGAGCTGAAGCGCACGATCGGCGACCGCCACGCGATCTGCGCGCTCTCCGGCGGCGTTGACTCGGCCGTCGCCGCGACGCTCGTCGCGCGCGCGATCGGCGATCGGCTCACGTGCGTGTTCATCGACACCGGACTGCTGCGCGCGAACGAGGCCCAGGAGGTCGTCGCGACGTTCGGTCCGCGGCTACGGCTCGTGCACGTCGACGCGTCGGAGCGCTTTCTCCGCCGCCTCGCCGGCGTGAGCGATCCCGAGCAGAAGCGGATGATCATCGGCGAGGAGTTCATCCGCTGCTTCGAGGAGCAGGCGCGCCGCGTCGGTGACGTCGACCTCCTCGTGCAGGGGACGATCTATCCCGACGTGATCGAATCGCGTTCTCGCGAGTCGAAGACGAGCGCGCGGATCAAGACGCATCACAACGTCGGCGGACTGCCCGAGGTCATGGCGCTCGAGGTCGTGGAGCCGCTGCGGCGCCTCTTCAAGGACGAGGTCCGCCGCGTCGGTGCCGAGCTCGGCATCCCCGA
>JANNUM010000381.1:0-2576 GCA_031395235.1 Chloroflexota bacterium | reverse complement strand
CAGGTAGAGCAACAACGCGACCAGCCCCGCGGGCGCGAGCGTCAATGCCGTGAAAAACGAAACGGCTTGCCCGGCGTAGCCGACGCCGCCGAGGAGCGCGGCCGCCACCAAGGTCGAGCCTCGAGGCAGCCGCAATCCGCGCAGCCGCAGGATGACGACAAGGCAGGCCGCGGCAATGGCAAAGCGCAGCGCGAGCAGCGAAACGGTGTCCACCCCGTCCGCGTAGACAAAGCGAGCGAGGACGGCCATCGATCCGAACGCCAGTGCCGAGGCGACGATGAGGCCGATGCCCGCCAGACGCCGGCGCCGAAACGACGACGGCGCGTCCGTGCCGCGGGCGGTGTCAGCGGCCATGCGTCAGGGCGCCGGACGCAGCGCGCTTTTCGGCCGGAACGCCTTGCACACCGCGTCGTGCGTCTCGACGTAGGGACCGCCGATGAGGTCGAGGCAATAGGGGACTGCCGCGAAGATGCCGGGCACGATCACCCGTCCTTCGCTGTCGCGCACTCCTTCGAGCGTTTCGCGGATCGCCTTCGGCTGGCCGGGCAGATTCAGGATCAGCGCACGTCCCCGGATCGCGCCGACCTGGCGCGAGAGGATCGCGGTCGGAACAAAGCGCAGCGAGATCTGCCGCATCTGCTCGCCGAAGCCGGGCATGACCTTGTGCGCGACGGCAAGCGTGGCTTCCGGCGTGACGTCGCGCGGCGCCGGACCGGTGCCGCCGGTGGTCAGCACCAGGTCGCAACCGGCCACGTCGCAGAGTTCGATCAGCGTGCGCTCGATAACCGCCTGCTCGTCGGGAATCAGCCGGGTTTGCGTGACCCACGCCGACTTGAGCGCCGCGGCGAACCACGCCTCGAGACTCGGGATGCCCTCGTCCCGGTAGATCCCCGCCGAGGCACGATCGGAAATCGAGACCAGGCCGATCCGAAGGGTCGCAGCGCTCATGCACCACCGATGTTAGTCGTCCCCGCGCAGGCGGGGACCCAGCGTCTTGTCATCGTACGACACTGGATTCCCGCTTTCGCGGGAATGACGAGGTAGGGGAATGCGGCGTTGCGCATCACAGGAGCGCTGACCATCAGGTCGCCAGCGCGCGCGAGATCGCGCGAAACAGCGCGCGGAACTGGTGCGGGGGCCGCCCGCTCGTCCGTTCGGCGTGTGCAGCCTGGATCAGCGCTGCAAGCGCCGCGCGGTCGACATCGGCGTGCTCGGCGACAAACGCTTCCAGCGCCTGCGCATCGTCGAGCAACCGGTCGCGCCAACGCTCGGCGGCAGCGAAGCGGGCCCGTTCGGCGCGCGGCAGCGATTGAATGCGCTCGAGCGCGGCGCGTATCGGAACCGGATCGACATCGCGCATCAGCCGACCGACGAACTGGAGCTGGCGTCGACGTCCCTCGTGCTTGGTGATCGGGCCGGCCGCGCGAATCGCATCGGCGAGGCGCTCGGGCAGGTCGAGCGCACCGAGCCTGGCCGGGTCCAGGCCGACCAGCGCTTCCCCCAGCGCCTGCAACTCCTGCATGTCCTTCTTGCGGCGCGTCTTCGACGGCGCGGACGGCGATTCCGGGGGTACGAGGGCGGTCGGGCGGCGCATCGAACGGTCGCAGGGGCTAAGGGACGACAGTTTCCGCCACAGACCATCGGGCAGGCGGGAACAGCTCGCGAAACCGCTTTGCTATCATAGCTCACGCTTCACGCCGCCCGTCGCTGCTCGCGCGCGAGGCGGCCGACCCGAACGCTCCCCCCAAGATGAATCTCTCGCTCCATAGCGCTGCGCCCGGGTCCCATATTCGACCGCCCCTCGCCTCCGCCCCGTCCGATCAACCCTTCCCGGTCGCGACCGACGAGCTGGTTCGAGTGGCCGGCGGCATCCTCGCCATCGCGCGGTCATCGGGGGCGACCGCCGCGGAAACCGAAGTCTCGCAGGCCGTCGGCCAGAGCGTGACCGTGCGCCACGGCGAGGTCGAGACCATCGCCTACAACCGCGACAAGGGCATCGGCGTGACCGTCTATCTCGGTCAGCGGCGCGGGCAGGCGAGCACCGCCGACTTCTCCGACGACGCTGTGCGCGCTGCCGTGTCGAAGGCGCTGGCGATCGCGCAATACACCGCGGAGGATCCCGCCGCGGGACTCGCCGATCCGGCGCGGCTCGCCCGCGGCTGGCAGGACGTCGACCTCTATCACCCGTGGGCACTTTCGGTCGAAGACGCGATCGCGCTTTGCCGCGAAACGGAAGCCGCCGCGCTGGCCGTGGACAAGCGGATCACCAACAGCGAAGGCGCGGGCGTTTCGCGCGGCGACGCGGAATTCGTCTACGCGAACAGCAACGGCTTTTCCGGAGGCTATCGGACCTCGCGCCACCACATCGACTGCGCGGTCATCGGCGAGACCGACGGTTCGATGCAGCGTGATTTCTGGTACTCGGCCGCGCGTGTTCCCGGCGAACTGCTGCCAGCCGCCGAGGTCGGCCGCATCGCAGGGGAGCGCACGGTACGCCGGCTGTCGGCACGCCGGCTCGGCACGCTCGAATGTCCGGTGCTGTTCGAGGCGCCGGAAGCCGCGGACCTGATTGGCGG
>JANNUM010000359.1:0-1522 GCA_031395235.1 Chloroflexota bacterium | reverse complement strand
GCAGCGAAGCTGAGTCCGCCTCGGCGGAACCGCAGAGCGAAGCGCCGGCGGAGAGCGAAGCGCCGGCAGCCGACTTCAAGGCCTGCCAGGTGAGCGACACCGGCGGCATCGACGACAAGGGCTTCAACCAGAGCGCCTACGCCGGCCTCGAGATGGCGGAGGCCGATCTCGGAGTGGGGATCAACTTCCTCGAGTCGGCGGCCGCGACTGACTACGAGCGCAACATCAACACCTTCATCGACGAGGGCTGCGACCTCATCATCACCGTCGGCTTCCTGCTCGGGGATGCGACCGCCGCGGCGGCGGAGGCGAACCCCGACCAGCTCTTCTCGATCGTCGACTTTGCCTACGACCCGCCGTACGACAACGTGCAGGGCCTCGTGTTCGATACGAAGTCCGCTTCAATGCTGGCGGGCTACCTGGCAGCCGGCATGAGCCAGACGGGCGTCGTCGGCACCTTCGGCGGCATCCAGATCGGCCCCGTCACCGACTTCATGATCGGCTTCGAGGCCGGCGTGAACTACTACAACGACGAGAACGGGACTGCGGTCGACGTCATCGGCTGGGATTCCGCGTCCGGCGAGGGCACCTTCACCGGTGACTTCGAGAACCAGGACAACGGCCGCCAGACCGCCGAGGCGCTCATCCAGGAAGGAGCCGACATCATCTTCCCGGTCGCAGGACCGGTGGGCCTCGGCGCCATGGCCGCGGTCCAGGACAGCGGCGGCGATGCGCTCTACATCGGCGTGGACGTCGACCAGGCCATCAGCGTGGCCGAGTACGAAGACATCATGCTGTCGAGCGTGCTCAAGCGGATCGACAACGCGGTCTTCGCCTCTGTCGAGCAGGCGATGGCCGGCTCGTTCGAGGCGCCGGTGTACGTCGGGACGCTCGAGAACGAAGGTGTCGGCCTGGCGCCGTACCACGCGTTCGACAGCGAGGTGCCGCAGGAGCTGACGGACGGCATCGAGGCGCTGCAGGAGGCGCTCATCTCCGGCGACGTGGCGGCCGACGACTGGGCGACGCCATAGGCGCACCGATCCGATCCTGACCTGACCCGAGGGGCGGCGCTCGCCACGATGGAGGCGCCGCCCCTTTCTGCACCCATCAACGCGCGCCTCGGCGCAGACCACCACCGGCCCCAGCCATACGGAGCGCGAGGACGGCAGTGAAGCTCGAGCTGCGGGGGATCTCGAAGGCGTTTCCCGGTGTCGTCGCCAACGACGGCATCGACCTCATCGTCGAGCCCGGCCAGATCCACGCGCTGCTGGGAGAGAACGGCGCGGGGAAGAGCACGCTCATGAACGTGCTGTACGGCCTCTATCAGCCAGATGCCGGCGAGATCGTCCTCGACGACGTCCCGATCACCTTCAGCGACCCCGGCGACGCGATCGCGGCCGGCATCGGCATGGTGCACCAGCACTTCATGCTCATCCCGGTCTTCACCGTCACCGAGAACGTGATGCTCGGGACCGAGTCCGTGAAGGGGCCGATCGGGCTCCTCGACGTGCAGGACGCGCGA
>JANNUM010000348.1:0-8672 GCA_031395235.1 Chloroflexota bacterium | reverse complement strand
GCGCTCGCATTGGTTGCGGGCGTGGGCACGTTCGTGTACGCCTCGGGCGCCAAGAGCGATCAACCGGTCGCCGTGCCCACGGTCGCGGTGCTCGTCGCGGCACGCGAGATCCCGGCCAAGACGACGCTCACCTCCGCGGACGTGAAGCTGCAGGAGTTCAACCTCGACGCGAAGCCGGCCGCCGCGATGACGCAGGCCAGCGACGCGCTCGGCAAGATCACGGTCCAGAGCATCAGCGTGGGCGAGCCGATCCTGCCAAGCAAGTTCTCTGATCCGAAGAACCCGGCGTTCGTCGTCATCCCGGCGAGCTTCATCGGACCCGACGGCGCGCCGGTGCCGAACTCGCCGAACTTCCGCGCCATGTCGATCACGGTGCCCGACCAGAACGCCGTCGGCGGCACGATCCTGGCTGGCGACATCGTCGACATGGTGTTCACGCTGCAGTTCGATCCGCAGACGAAGCTCCGGAACCCGACGCCGCAGCAGGCTGTCGACTTCAGCGCGAAGATCATCCTCGAACGCCTCCCGATCCTCGCGCGGCTCGCGAGCGTTTACACGATCCGCGTCGACGCCCTGACCGCCGAGCGCATCGCCTACCTGCAGTCCTCGGGCGGCCAGATCGCGTTCCTGCTGCGCGCACCAAAGGACGAGCGGGCCAGCGGTTCGACCGGTGCGACGTTCGGGGACATCTACACCAACTTCCGCATCAAGATCCCAGAGAAGATCGTCCCTTAGCGATCTAGCCGCGGGGCGCGGACCGGAGGCGCTCCCAGGCCTCGCGCACACGAGCACGCGTCGCGTCGCGGTCGCCGTCGTTCACGATCACGACGTCGGCCGCGGCGCGGAACTCCTCCTCACTCGCCTGTCGCGCCAGACGCAGCTCGGCTTCCGGCTGCGGTAGACCGCGCGCGCGAAGCCGCTCGAGCAGCAGCACTCGTGGCGCGAGCACGATCCAGATCTCATCGCACACGTTGCGCAGATCGGATTCGAGGAGCTTGATGGCCTCGACGATCATCACGTCGTTGTTCCGGAGCATCTTGCGGGCTTCGAGGATCCGCGCGATGACACGCGGGTGCATGATCCGCTCGAGCCGCGCGAGCTTCTTCGGATCGGCGAAGACCTCCGCCGCGAGCTTGGCACGATCGATCTCCTTGTCCTCCCCCAGCACGCCCGTGCCGAAGGTCTGCACGATGGCGCTGTAGCCGACGGTGCCGCGCGACTGCTCGTCGTGCACGATCGCGTCGGCGTCGATCACTTTGGCGCCCAGCTCACGCAACATGCCAGCGACGAGCGACTTCCCCGCCCCCATCGGACCGGTCAACCCAATGACGCGCGAGGTCATTCCTGAGGGGCCTCGCTGACCTTGGCCCACTCGTCGTACAGCTCGCGGAGCGAGCGTTCGAGGGCAGCGTGCTCTTCGCCGATCCGACGGGTTTCCAAATAGTTGCCGCTCTGGGCGATCTGGCTGACCTTCTCCGTCAGCTGCTTGAGCTGCAGCTCCATCGCGGCGATCCGCGCCTCGAGCGCGCGCGTGCCGTCGACCCGCCGCACCGGCGACGCCTTTGCGTTGCGCCGCAGGGCCGGCCGGGTCCTGTCGGGGCTCGGGATGCTCTCTTCGCCACGCCGCAGGCGCGGCGCCGAAACCCTCTCTTCGCGCGAAACCCCGTCCCTGCGGAACGGGGACCCCTCGCGCGCGGGGGCCCTCGGCGCCGCGCCCGCGCCGGCCTCGCGAGCCACGTACTCGACGATCGGCGCGTCGCGGCCCGCTGCGCGCTCGCGCTGGTACGTGCTCCAGTCGCCCTCCCAGCGACGGAGAAGGCCGCCCGAGATCAGCCAGAGCTCTGTGGCTAGTTTGTCGATGAAATACCGATCATGCGAGACGAACACGAGCGTTCCCTCATAAGCCGCCAATACAGCTTCGAGCTGTTCACGCGCGGCGAGGTCGAGATGGTTCGTCGGCTCGTCGAGCACCAGCAGGTTGGCGTGACGCAGCGAGAGCCGCGCGAGCGCGAGGCGGCTGCGCTCGCCACCCGAGAGGACCGAGACCGCGCGGCCGACCTCCTCACCGCGGAAGAGGAACCGTGCCAGGAGGTTGCGCGCCTCCTGGTCATCGGAGGCACCGGCGGAGCGCATCGCCTCGAGGACGGTCTGGTCGCCGGTGAGCTCGGCCTGCGCCTGCTCCAGGTATGCGACCCGCGCGGCCGGAGCCGCGCTGACGTAGCCATCGAGCGGGCCGAGGTCGCCCACGAGGGTGCGCACGAGCGTGGTCTTCCCAGCGCCATTTGGCCCGACGACCGCGACGCGCGCGTCGCGCGCGACGCGCAGCGGGCCAGTGCGCATGACCGGATCCGCGTAGCCCACGGCCAGCGCGGTGGTCCCGAGGACGGTCTCGCTTCCCAGATCGGCCGCCTCGAGCCCCCAGCTGTGACGCGTGGACTGCGTCGGAGCTTCGATGCGCTCGACGCGCGCGAGCTTCTTTCCCCGGCCGCGCGCCTCTTTCGAGCGCTGGCCCGCGCCGTAGCGTCGGATGAACTCTTCGGTGCGCGCGATCTCCTCGGTCTGCCGCGCATGGGCGCGCATCTGCGCGGTCTCGCGGTCAAGGCGCTGGCGCGCGTAATGGGAATAGCCGCCGCGGTACTCGACGACCGTCAGGTCTTCGATCGAGAGCGTCCGCGACGTGACGCGGTCGAGGAACCATCGGTCATGACTCGAGATAAGGCAGGTCGCGTCTTGCTCGACGAGGAAGTTCTCGAGCCACTCGAGCGCGGCGACGTCCAGATGATTCGTCGGCTCGTCGAGGAGCAGGGCGTCGGGGTCGTCTAGCAGTAGGCGCGCGAGGCCGAGACGAGTTCGCTCGCCCCCGGAGAGGGTCGCGACCTCGCGACCCGCGAGACCGCCGAGGCCGAGCCCGCCGAGGATGCGCCCCAGCGTCGCCTCGAAGTCGTAGCCGCCGGCGTGCTCGAAATGATGTTGCGCGTCGGCGTAGCGCTCGAGCGTTTCCGGGTCTCCGGTCGCGATCCCCGCCTCGAGATCGTGGAGCTCGCGTTCGAGCTCGCGCAGATGCGCGGCCGCCCCACGCGCGTGTTCGATCACCGACCCGGTCGCTTCCTCGAGAAGCTCCTGGCGCAGGAAGCCGACACGGGTGCCTCGCGCGTAGGCGACCGCACCGCCATCGGGTGCGTCGAGGCCGGCCGCGATGCGCAGCAGCGAGGTCTTCCCGGTCCCGTTCGGACCGACCAGGCCGACGCGGTCGCCGTGGCCGATCCGGAACGACACGTCCTTCAAGACCTCGCGTGCGCCGAACCACCGCGCGACGGCCTGGACCGAGAGCACACTCATCGGGCTATCCTGCGCCGCTCAGCGCGCTTGGCCGGCGCTTTCTGGCACCGCGGGCAGTGGAAGGTCCCGCGGCCGCCGACGACGGTCCGCACGATGGCGCGGCCGCAGCGCGCGCACGGCTCGCCGGCGCGGTCGTAGACCTGGAACTCATTTTGCATGCGTCCCTGGCCGCCGCGCGCATCGACGTAGTCGCGGCGTGAAGCGCCGCCGAGACGGATGCCCTTGCGGAGCACGAAGCGCAGCGCCTCGCGAAGGCGCGCGACCTCGTCAGGGCGGATCGAGCCCGCCGTCCGCAGCGGGTGGATACGAGCGCGCCACAGGGCCTCGATGTCGTAGATGTTGCCCACACCGGCGATTCCCCGTTGGTCGAGCAGCAGCGGCTTGACCTGGGACCTGGCGCGCAGCTGCAGGAACTCGCGCAGCCAACGCGCCGTAAAGCGCGCGGTCAGCGGCTCGATCCCGAGCACGCGATGAAGCGGCAAGCGCGCACGCGGGCGGTCCTCGGGGGGCGAAGCGCCCCGTTGGTCGTTCTCCGCGAGATCCGCGCGGTCGACGATCGCCATGCGCCCGAACTTCCGCGTGTCCGAGAAGCGCAGGACCGTACCGTCGGCGAATCCGATGACGGCGCGCACGAACTTGTCTTCGGGAGCATCGTGCTCTCGGAACAAGAGCTTTCCCGTCATGCGCAGCGAGACGATCAATGCCTCGCCGCCGTCCAGCTCGAGCACGACGAACTTGCCCCGCCGTCCGACGCCCGTGATCTCGCGACCCGCGAGCCGCGCCGCGAAGTGCGCGGCGGGCACCGGCTCGGTCACGCGGTGCCAGAACGACTCGAACCCCGCCACACGCCGCCCGATGACGAGCTCCCGCAGCTGCCGCGCGATCGTCTCGACCTCCGGCAGCTCAGGCATGCGTGGCGGCGGGCAGCTGGATGCGCGTCATCTCATCCCAGTTCGTGCCGGCGCGCAGGTCGACCACGAGCGGCACGTCGAGCGTGTAGGCCGCCGACATCTCGTCAGAGAGGATGCGCGCGGTGGCGTCGACGGCCTCGCGTGGGACCTCCACGACGAGCTCGTCGTGCACCTGCAGCATGACGCGCGCGAGCGACTCGGTCTGGGCCAGACGGTCGTACACGCGCCGCATCGCGATCTTCATGATGTCGGCCGCGGTGCCCTGGATCGGCATGTTGATCGCCATGCGCTCTGCAGCGCCGCGGATCGCGGAATTCGGACTCGTCATGTCCGCGATGTACCGCCGGCGGCCGAGCAGCGTCTCGACATAGCCCTGCTCCATGCAGAACGCCTTCGTCTCGATGACGTACCGCCGGACTTGCGCGTAGCGTTTGAAGTACTCCTCGATGAAACGCTGCGCCTCCTCGCGCGCCATCCCCATCCGCCAGGCGAGACCGAAGTCGCTCATTCCGTAGACGATGCCGAAGTTGAGCATCTTCGCGACGTCGCGCTGCTCGCGCGTGACCTCATCCTCCGACACGTTGAACCCGGCCGCCGCCGTCCTGCGGTGCACGTCAGCGCCCTCGCGGAACGCGGCGGTCAACGCGGGGTCGCCGGACATGTGAGCGAGCACGCGCAGCTCGATCTGCGAGTAGTCCGCCGCGAGCAAAACGAGATCGGAGCCCCCCGCGACGAACGCGCGGCGGATGCGACGGCCCAGTGGCGTGCGGATCGGGATGTTCTGGAGATTGGGGTTCTTGCTCGAGAGCCGACCCGTCGCCGCGACGGCCTGATCGAACGTCGTGTGCAGCCGCCGCGTGTCGGGGTCGACGAGAGGGCCGAGGCCCTCGGCGTATGTCGAGCGCAGCTTCTCGATCTCCCGGTACTCCAGGATCTTCTCGATCACCGGGTGCGCGCTGCGCAGCTCCTCCAGCACCGCCGCGTCCGTTGAATACCCCGTCGCCGTCCGCCGGCCACGCGGAAGCTTCAGCTCCTCGAACAGGAGAGCGCCGAGCTGCTTCGGCGAGTTGATGGGGAACTCGTGACCAACGGCGTCGTACGCCTCGCGTTCGATGCGCGCGACCTCGCGCGCGAATTCCTGACCGAGCGACTGCAGGTAGGGCAGGTCCACCGCGATCCCGGCTTCTTCCATCTCGACCAGGACGTCGACGAGCGGGAGCTCGATCTCGGCGAACAGCTTGCGCATCCCGAGACGGTCGAGGTCGTCGTCGAAGAGCGCCCCGAGCCGGGCAGCGGCGACCGCTCCCGCGCCGGCGCGCGCGAGACGCTCCTCGGGCGTGGGGACGCGGTGAGGATCCTTGCGGTCGGCCACGGGAAGGACCGGCACCTCGAGCTTGAGCCGCTCCGCGGAGAGGTCCTCGAGCGCGTGGTAGCGGCGGCTCGCGTTCACGAGGTACGAAGCGAGCATCGTGTCCATCGTCACGCCGCGCAGCTCGGCACCGGCGCGTCGGAGAGCGCGGCGTGCGGTCTTCGCGTCATGCGCGATCTTGACGACCGTGTCGTCGGCGAGGACCGCCGCGATCGGCGCGGGGACGCCGGACGCCGTCGGCACGTACCACGCCTCCTTGCCCACTGAAAGGCCCAGACCAAGCAGCATGGGGTGGCGCCCGACGTCGACGTCCGCGTGCACAGCCACCGCGGATGCCGCGCGCAGCCGCGCTGCGACGCTCGCAGCTTCTTCGGCGCCGACGAGCGTCGTCGCGACGGCAGGCGCGACCGCCGGCGCTGGGTCGAGCCCGAGCGCGAGCTGCCCCGGCCGCGCGGCCGGCGATGCCGCGGGCGCGAGATTCCCGTCGGCGGGTGGAAGCCGCGGGATGAGGCTGCGGAACTCGAGATCGCGGAACAGCTCGAGCACACCCGCGCGGTCGTAGTCGCGGAAGCGCGTGGCCTGGACGTCGAGCGTGACCGGCAGGTCGGTGACGATCGTCGCCATCTCGCGGCTGCGGAACACCTGGTCTTTGTGTGCTGCAAGACTCTCGCGCAGCTTGGGTGTGAAGCGCGTGAGATCGGCGTACACGCCTTCGATCGACCCGTTCTCCGCGATGAGCTTCGCCGCGGTCTTGTCGCCGACGCCGGGCACACCCGGGATGTTGTCGGTCGTGTCGCCCTTGAGCGCCTTGAAGTCGACCATCTGGTCGGGTCGCAGGCCGTAGCGCTGCGCGATCTGCGCCTCGTCGTACACGACGGTGTTCTGGAAGCCCATCCGCGTCGTGAACAGCCTCGTGTTCGGCGTCACGAGCTGCAGCGTGTCGAGATCGCCCGACACGATGATGGTCTCCAGCCCAGCCGCCTCCGCCTGCTTGGCCAGCGCGCCGATCACGTCGTCGGCCTCGAATCCTGGGAGGACGTAGATGGGCACGCCGAGCTTGCCCAGCAGCTCCTTGCAGCGCTCGAACTGCGGGCGCAGCTCGTCGGGCATGGGCTTGCGGGTCGCCTTGTACGTCGCGTCGCGTTCGTGTCTGAAGGTCTTCCCGGGCAGATCGAACGCAGCAGCGATGTGCTGCGGCTTGATCTCCTCGATCGCCTTGAGGAGGATCGACGCGAAGCCGAAGGTCGCGTTCGAGAGCTCACCCTTGGTGGTCGTGAGCGGGGGGATCGCAAAGTACCCGCGGTAGATCAGCGAGTTCGAATCGACCAGGATGATGCGTTCGGGCATGCCTTGAGTATGAGGACCGCGCGCGGCGGTCGTCGACTCAAACGGACGCGTGCAGGCGGCGTTGCAGCGCGATCGCGATCGTGCCGCAGATGAGCGCGAGCATGAGCCAGAGCCAGGGATTCAGCAGCGGCGAGCGCTGGGGCTCTGACGACGCGAACCGCCCTCCCTCTTGCGGGGCGGCCGCCACCGGTGCGCCAGATGGTCCGGCGGTCGACTGATCCACGCGCGCCGCAGCGTCTGGCGTCGAGGTACTCTGGGCGTCCGCGGCCGCACCGAGCGGCGGCGTTGTCGGGTTACGCGCGAGTGCGGCGTTCGGCGACCCTGCCGGCGCGGGCGCACTCGCGGATGTGCTCGCGGGCTGCGCGGCGGTCGGTGCCTGCAATTTCGCGACGGCGTCCCGGCTGGCCTCTTGTGCCGACGTGCCTGTGGCGCCGCCGCTCGCGAGGAAGGTGATGTTGCTGACGAGCGAGCTCGCGATGAAGAGGAACACGGCCGTGCCGCTTGCCAGCGTCATGACCGTGCGCAGCGGAGCGAGCCATGCGGGCCCCCCAAGACGCGGCACGAGCCGGCGCGAGGGGACGGGGTCAGGGAGGCCGTGCAGCAAGGCGACCGTGGCGCGCAGCTGTGCCACATGCGCGCGGCAGACAGCGCAAGCGGCGACATGCCCGGCCACCGCGGCCTGTGAGGCCGGGTCGAGCGCGCCGTCGATATAGGCCGAAAGCTCCGCGTGCGGGTGCTGCAAAGTCACAGTCCTCCTTCCCTACAGACGACGAAGGCGCCGCGAGGTTCCATCATCCCTCCGGACCCCGCCAGCCACGGGCGATGAGGGCATTCCGGACGGCCAACCGGCCGCGGTGGATGCGTGACTTCACGGTGCCGATCTCCACCGAGGTGATCATCGCGATGTCCTCGTATGGGAAGCCTTCGACGTCGCGAAGCAGGAGCGCGGTCCGCTGCTCGGCAGGCAACGCTCCGAGGGCGGTCTCAACGAGCGCTAGGGCTTCGCGGTCTCCGGCGAGCTGCGTGAGGTCCGGTCCGGACGCGGCCGGCTCCGCCCAGGTCATGTCGTCATCCTCAGGAGGGTCGAGTGGAAGCTCGGGTCTGCGTTTTCGCGACCGAAGGTGATCGAGGGCGCGGTTCGTTGCGATACGAAAGAGCCACGCGCGGAACGAGAGACCCTGGAATGAAGCGATGGATCGCCATGCCGAGAAAAGCGCATCTTGGACGACGTCCTCGGCGTCCGCCGTTGTCCCTACGATGCGGAGAGCGTGGCGATAGAGCGCTCGCTCCTCTCGTCGCGCGAGGTCTTCGAATGCTCGCGTATCTCCCCCGCGCGCGCGCTCGATGAGGAGATGGATCTCGCTTTCCGAATTCGCGCTCAACGTGCGCTCAACGTGCGCTCAATGTGCGCTCAATGTGCGCTCGAAGTTGCGAATCCGCTAAAGTCCGTCTCTGTTCGGGTGGAAGAGAGAAAGAAGAAGCTCGTCGTCATCGGTGAGGACGACGAGCTGATCGCACTGCTCCTGCGAGATGCCATCAGCGACGAGCCTGGATACCAGGCGGTGGTCGTCGCCGACGGGGCGCTCGTGCTCGAAACCGTGCGCCAGGTCCACGCCGACCTCCTCATCCTCGACATCATGATGCCCGGTCTGAGCGGCTTCGAGGTGTACGACAGCGTGCGCGAGGACGCGGACGTCCGCGAGATG
>JANNUM010000338.1:0-16448 GCA_031395235.1 Chloroflexota bacterium | reverse complement strand
TCGATGCGCTCGACCAGCGAGTCCTGGATGAGCCGGAAGATCGCGACCTCGTCGTCGGACGGGAGGCGCCGGTCGCGGCCGGTGCTCGAGAAATCGATGCGGATGCCGTGTTTGTCGATAAGCGTCTGAACGTACCGGCGCATCGTGGGCACGAGACCGAGATCGTCGAGGATCATCGGCCGCAGCTCGAAGATGAAGCCGCGCAGCTCCTGCAGAGTCTTGTTCACCATCTGCCGGAGCGCGGCGAGCTCGGTGCGCGAGCGTTGCGGGTCAACTTCGAAGAGACGCTCGCTGATCTCCGACTGAAGCACGACGTTCGCCATCGCCTGCGCGGGTCCATCGTGGACCTGCCGCGCGATGCGCTTGCGCTCCTCCTCCTGTGTGTCCACGACGGCCTGGAGGAGGCGGCTCTCGTCGATGACCGGCGCGGTGTCGGCCGGCAGCGGGGCCTGGGAGCTCGCATGCACGTGGTCCTGTGCGGCCGTCACGAGTGCCCGCGCGCGCTCGAGGAGCTTGCGCTTCGCCTGCAGCCCGGCGAGCTGGGCCTCCATGGTCATGCGCCGTGACAGCGCGGCGGAGTGATCGTCGGTCGCGCTGAAGATCTGCTCACGCTGGAAGTTCGCAGGGTTTGCGCGCGCCTCCTCGACCTTGGCCCGCGTCTGATCCTCGCGCGCTTTGAGCCGGCTGACCTCGGTCAGTGTCGACTCGACCAGCAGATCGAGCTCGCGGACCTCCGCGGTGATCTTCTTCTGCTCGGTGACGAACTCGGCCGCGAGGTCGGGGGCTGCCACGCTCAACTACCCATCTCCGGTCCCTTGATCCATCCCTGTCGGATCGCGTACACGACGGCCTGGGTTCGGTCGTTCACCGAAAGCTTCCGCAGGATGCTCGACATGTGATTCTTCACTGTCTGCTCTGAGATGGCTAGAGCGTACGCGACCTCTTTGTTCGTCATCCCCTGGGCGATGTTGTCGAGGATCTGGACCTCGCGCGGGGAGAGCGGTGCGAACACATGGGACGAGCCCGGGCCGTACACCGACAGCTCGCGGAACTCGGCCAGCACCTTCGAGGCGACCGCCGGCCGGGTGAAGACCTTCTCGTTGATGATGAACTGGCCCGCGCGCGCCTTGCGGATCGCGTCGACCAGCTCCGTCGGATCGCAGTCCTTGTTCAGGTAGGCCGCCGCGCCCGCGCGGATCGCCTCGAAGAGGGTCTGCTCCTCGTCTTTCGCGGTCAGAACGACGACGCCGACGTGCGGCAGCTCGCGACGCACGCGCTGCGTGACCTTGATCCCGGACGTGCGGGGCAGGTCGGCCTCGATGACGAGCACGTCCGGCTCGAGTTCGAGCGTCTTCGCGATCGCTTCTTCGCCGTCGGCCGCGGTGCCGACGAGCTCGATATCGGCTTCCTTCTGCAGCACCTGGCTGATACCCATCGTCGTGAGTCGGCTGGAATCGGCCAGAACGACACGGATGTTTCGATCCGCGTCCTTCTGCCGGTCAATCTTGTCGGCCAAGGGACCTTCCTCTTTCACCAAGCGTCACGCTAGCGGAGCCCTCGAACGGAAGTTGGAGTGTAACGGCGGAGCCTTTGCCCGGGCTCGATTGGATCTGCAGGCTCCCACCGATGAGGGCGGCCCGCTCACGCATCGACAGGAGTCCGACGGACTTCGCGCGGCGCGCGGCCTTCACCAGATCGAAGCCGATGCCGTCGTCGGTGACGTGCAGGACCCAGTTGCCTGCCGACCGCTGCCACACGATGCCGACCGTCGCGGCCTGCGCGTGCTTGTGCACGTTCTGCAGCGCCTCCTGGAGCACGCGGTACACCGCGAGCTCCTGTTGTGGCGACATCGTCGTCTCGCCAGTGTCGAGCTTGCTCGAGACCTTGATGCCGCACCGGGTCTCCCACTCGCTCGCGTAGTTGCGCATGGCGTCGGCGAGGCCGAGCGCGGTGAGCTCCGGCGGGCGCAGGTCGTAGATCATCGCGCGCACCGAGTCGAGAGACGCGCGGAACTGCCCCCGCAGCGTGCCGAGCTCGCTGCGCAGCGTCTGCCGGAGCTCCGCTGGCGCGCGTTCCGCGATGCGCTCGAGGTAGTCGACCTCGAAGATCGCGTTGGCGAGGACCTGCGCGGGGCCGTCGTGCACGTCGCGGTACAGGCGCTCGCGCTCGGCCTCGAGGCTTTCCAAGACGCGCTGGGCGACGTCAAGCGTCTGGTCGTCGCCGCCATGTGGCTCGGGCTCGATGCCGGAGCCGAGCAGATACGAGACGCTTGATTCGATGTGTTGCACGACGAGCTGCAGCTGCTTCAGGCGGCGATATGCGCGCTGCGTCTTTTCGTCGAGCTCATCGGACGGTCGGCCCGACTGTGCTTCCGCCATCCGCTGATATGCACGCGAGAACTTCTCGACCTGCTGGCGCGTTCGCCGGACGTCGCGCCGCAGCGCGTCGACCAGAGCGTCGAACTGCGCCTCGAGGTCGTCCGGATCCTTGACGAGTCGCGGTTGTGGGGTCGTCGGCCGAGTATATGGACGGGCACCGGCAGATCCGGCGACCATCGCGTCTCAGCGCGGTCGCTCCAGCAGCACCGCGCGCGCGTCCTCGCTCACGACCCGCCAGCCCTGCTCCCGCAAGGCCGAAACGAGCGCGCGATCGGGCCGGAGGAGCACCTGGGCGACGTTGTATCGGTCAAGGACCTGTTTCCAGCGCGGGCCCAGCTCCACCGCCTCGCGCCAGTCCGCGAAGACGTCCGGCAGGAATGGAAAGAGGCGGCCGTCCACGAACACCGGACGCTCGGGGGCGCGCCAGATCAGGTAACCGCCCCAGTCGTACTCGTGTAACAGGACGCCGGACGTTCGGCGCACGGCGTCGAGCGCGGCGATCGGATAGGCGCGCTCGTTGGGCGCGCTGGGCACGAACGCAAGGGCGACGAGCGCCATCGCGGCGACGCCGGCGCCGAAGCCGACGACGGCGCTGCGCGGGTACGGGCGCCGCCGCGCGAGCCAAGCCTCGAGCGGCGGCCACGCGCGCAGAAGAGCGGCGGAGATGAACGGCACCGCTGCGAACGCGAAGAACGGCATGTGCCGCTGCGCCGACATTCCCAGCCAGAGCAGCGGTGCGAGCAGCAGCAGGTCGAGCGGCGTGCCGCCACCGCGCATCGCGAGCGCGAGCGTGCCGATGATGAACGCGGCGAAGAGCAGTCCCGCGGGACGCGTCACGTCCGGCGGCGACTCCTCGACGATGAAGCGCGGCGGCGCTGTCGCATGCGCCGCAGCAGCGCCGAGACCGAGCGAACCCGGGTCGACCAGTGACGCGGCGAACGCCGTGCTCGCCGTGATCGCGAAGGCCGCGAAGTTCCGGCGCACCAGCAACGCCTCGAGCGTGAAGATGCCGACGAGCGCGAGGCCAACAGCGTAGCCACCGTGCAGGTTCGTCCAGAGCAGGATGAGCGGTGGCACGACGAGCAGCAGGCGGATACGTCCCGCGCGCGCGAGCAGCAGCACGTCGAGCAGCAGCGGGAACAGCGCGAGCGTGAACAGATGCGGACGATCGGTCCACACGATCTCGGACAGGATCAGCGCCGCGCACGTGACGGGGACCGCGACGATGACCGGCGCGCCGCCCCGCAGCGCGACGCGGGTGAGGAAGAACGCGCACACGCCGATGAGGAGTCCTCGCAGGATCACGAGACCGGTCCATCCGCCAGCGAGGTACGCGACGTAGAGGACGATCTGGCCGAGCCATTCGCCCACGCTGTAGGGCTGGCCGGTCACGGTGCTTGAGAACACGTCCGCGCGCAGGAGCTCGCCGTGCTCCAGCATCCATTTGCCCGACGCGAGATGCCAGTACGTGTCGGGGTCGCCCGGCGGCGTCGCGACCGCGAGCGCGAATGCCGCGAGCGCGACGAAGAGTGGTGCGAGACTGCGGCCGTTCAGGGCAGGGCGCTTCATCGCAGGACCGAACACCCGATGTCGTCGACCACCGGGAAGATCTTGATCGTGTCTCGGATCACCGGCGGCCCGAGCCACGGCGGACGTTCGGCTCCGCTGTAGATCGCGTCGTAAGCGCGAAAGTGCGCCGACTCGAGTACGACAGAGCGGGCGCCGTACGCCCCGGTGGCGCAGAAGGACGCACCACCGCCGTCGGCCGGCGTGACGATGACCGATCTTCCGCTGAGGTAGCGCCACGCCGCAGCATCGATCGCCATGAACGGACCCGGCGGGATCGCATCGAGCGCTGCCATTCGCGTGCGGGCGAACGTGTTGAACGTCGCGTCCCATTGCACGAGCGCACCGGCGGAGAGCGTGACCGCGAGCGCGAGTGCGCCGGTGACCCAGAGCCGACCCACGAACGGATCTCGGCGCGCAAGCGCACGCTCCGCGCCCGCGGCGGCCAGCGCAATACCGAACGGGAAGAACGCCGCGAGTGAGTGGAAGTACGAGCCGCGTGTCGAGTGAAGGGTCCACAGCAGCGACTGCGCGAGGAGGACGAGGACAAGCAGCGCGGACCACGCGCGAACGTCCGTGCGCGCCCGCGACCACCACGAGCTCAGTGCCGCGAGTGGGCCGAACAGGACGAAGAACGCAAAGAGGAGTGTGGCCGCGTTCGTCACAACCGCGCTCGCCTTCGCCGCGAACACGTCAGGCAGTGCGCTCGTGAACTCGGTGGCTGTCGGCGGGGCGATACGGAAGAAATCCTCGTACCGGACCAGAAGCATCGAGCGCGCGAGAAGGTCACCGGCGCCGAGACCCAGATCGCGCGCGAACCACGCGCCACCGATCGCGAGCGCGACCACGCTGCCGCCCGCGCCGGCGCGACGCGACGCCGGTCGCGCCGCGAGAACGAGGAGTGCCAGACCGAAGAGCGCCCCCTCCGCGCGCGCGAGGTAGAGGAGTCCGACGAGCAGTCCCGCGACGGCGCCGGCGCCGAGCGAGCCGCGGGCGGCGCGCGCGAACGCGAGGAAGAAGAGCGTGCCGATGAGCGCCGCGGGCGCGAACGAATCGGCGGCCACCCAGCCGGGGGCAAACACGCCGCCCAGTCCGACGACGGCCGCGGCGGCCAGCGCGTAGCGCGACGACACGTCAAGCGAGCGCGCCGCGGCGTACGTCGCGGCCGGAAGGAACGCCGCGACCGTAATCACCGCGGCCTGCGCCGCGCGGAACTCACCCAGCAACCCGCCGAAGAGCGCGATGCCACCCGCCTGCAGCGTCGTCGCCAGCGGCACCCAGAAGCGATGGCTCGCCACGGGCAGCGCCGCGAAGTCGGGGGCCTCGAGGAAGTTCCAGATGAAGTCCGCGGTGAGGCCTTCACCGTGCGCGAGACGGCTCGCGACGACCGAGTAGTAGTAGGCGTCGGTGTAGCCGGGCTGCGCGACGACGATCGCGCTCACGACGCGCACGAGGAGTGCCGCGACCGACACAATTAGTAGGGGTCGGATGGCCGCGAGTCTACCGGCTGATCTGCCGCGGATCGTGAGCGGCGGGTATCTCTGTCGCTCAAACTCGCCCGCTAAGCCCCGACGCGTTCCGATCTGTCAGAGCGCACATAGACGATCGCGCCGACGGCGATGACGGAGAAGACGCTGACCGCGCGGTCGAGCACGGCGACAGCGACGGCGCTCGACTGCGACAGGCCGAACCCTGCGGTGAGCACATAGACCATCGCGATCTCGACGAAGCCGAAACCAGCCGGCGTCAGCGGCACCGTCGTGAGGAGCGAGGTCGCGACCGCGACGAAGACGATGCCGGACACCGGCAGCTCGAGACCGAGCGCCCAGAGCACGAACATGAGCCGCATCGCCTCGGCGCCCCAGATGACCAGGGTGAGCGGGCCGGCGAACGGAAGCGCGCGGAAGCTGTGCAGCACGCCTTCGCGGAACAGCCGCCCGATGCGTCGCACCTCGCCTGGGAAGAAGCGAGCGATCTTGGGTCCGAGGGCGTAGATGCCGACGAGCGCGAGGGCGATGAGCAGGCCCAGCACGGCGCCGGTCACGTACACGATCCACAGGTCGGGGAGGACGGTGCGTCCGAACGCGACGTATCCGCCGAGCACGAGGAGACCGAACACGACGACGAGGTCGAGCAGCCGTTCCGCGACCACGACGCCGACCGTGCGCGACAGCGAGATGCCGAAGCGTCGTTTCACGAGATAGGAGCGGTACAGGTCGCCGAGCTTCGCCGGGACGAGGCTGTTCACGAACCAGCCCAGGAACAGGATCCGCAGGAGATCACGCCAACCGACATCGGCGCCGCCCTCGCGCAGGAGCCGCGCCCAGCGCACCGCACGCAGCGGGAACGTCGCGTAGTAGACGACGAGCGCGCAGACGACCAGGAGGATGTTGGATCGCGCGATCGTGCCGGCGGCCTCGGCCCAGTCGACGCGACCGGCGAAGAGCGCGATGAGGATGAGCGGGATGATCGTCGAGACGAGCTCGCGGATCCCGAAGAGCTGCCGCCGTACGGCGAAGTCGTCGGTGTGCCCCGCGACCTCGGCGAGCTGCTCGATGGTCGGGTCCTCGACATGGATCGGACCCTCGAGATGCGCCGAGGGCTCGCGCCTCACGTGCGGATCTTCGTGCGCCGTCGTGCCCACCACCTACGCAGCACGTCGACACGCGTCAGGAGATGGATGTAGTTACCGGTCAGCTTCCCGATCACGCTGCCCTCGCGCAGCGCGGCGATGAAGTCGTCGCGACCAGCGAACTCCTCTACCTCGACCCAGGCGCGGCCGATCTCCGATGCGCGATGCGCGTCGCTCCCGACAGCACCGGGAATGCCCTTCTCCTTGGCGAACGCCGCGGCGCGCAGGTTGTCCTGCGTGAAAGCCTCGCGCGCGTTGAAGATCTCGATGCAATCGATGTCCTTCCAGACGCGTTCGAGCACGGAGCGCCGTAGATGGAACCTCCGGTTGCGGCTGAACGGGTGCGGAACGGACACGAGGCCGCCCTGCTCATGTATCCGCGCGATCGTCTCTTCCGCGGGCAGGTCGCGCGGGATCGCCTTCTCCAGGAACAGGCCGATGATCTCGCCGTCGCGGCTGCTGACCTCCTCCCCCACGATCACGCGGAAGCCATCGGCGAGCTCGCGCAGCCTCAGCGCGCCCTCAATGGTGTTGTGATCGGTGGCGCAGACAACGTGCAGCCCGGCGGCCTTGATCGCGGCGGCCTGCGCCGTCAGCGGCGTGCGGCTATCCGGTGAGTACTCGCTGTGCGTATGCATGTCGACCTTGAGCTTGCTCATGCGGTCCCCCGGGTCGTCCGCCCGCGCGCGTGCGCATCGTCGACGATCGCGCGAATGCGGTCTCGGAATCGTGACACATCGAAACGTCGTGCGGAGTGACGCAGCTCCTCCACATCCCACGTCCGATGCTCGACCCGCAACACCGCCTCCGCGAATGCGTCGGCATCGGCCGTGGCGACGAGCGCGCCGTCGATCCCGTCGCGCACGATCTCCGGCGCGCCTCCCGCCGCGAGCGCGACGACGGGTGCACCGGATGCGAGCGCCTCGACGCAGACGATCCCAAAGTCATCCTCCGCCGGGAAGATGAGGCCGCGCGCGGCACCCAAGAGCTGACGCAGCGTGGCGTCGTCGAGGCGCCCAGCGAACGCGACGTTGTCGCGCGCGATCGCCTCGAGCGAAGCGCGCTCGCGTCCCTCGCCCACGACGACCAGACGCATACCTAGGGTCGCGAACGCGCGCACGGCGATGTCGGCGCGCTTGTAGGCGGACAGCCGGCCGACGTAGACCCAGAAGTCTCCACGCTCGCGCTGCGGAGCGAACGCGTCGACGTCGACCGGGGGATGCACGACCTCGCTCTCGCGCTCGTAGTAGCGGCGGATGCGCGCAGCGACGACCTGCGAGTTCGCGATCCAGCGATCGACGCGCGTCGCGAAGGCGCGATCGGTCTCCCGCAGACCGGCCAGCAGCTCACCAATGGGGCCGCGGAGCGGCGCGGGAACCTCCTCGCGCACGTACTCGTCGCTCCAGTCCCAGAGATACCTCGTCGGCGAGTGGCAGTACGCAACCTCGACAGTGCGATCGGCGAGCCGTAGTCCTTTGATGAACGCGCTGGTCGACACGAGCACGAGGTCGGTGTCTTCGGCGACGCGCAGGCGCCGCGCGGCGCTCGGGTAGAGCGGGAGCAGGACGCGATGCACGCCGCCACCGATCGGGAACTGCTGCAGGTAGCTCGTGCGGAGATCCCAGCCCGCGAGATCGCCGTAGCGCCGGCGATCGTGGAAGAGCGTGTGCACCGGCGCCTCGGGCCACATCCCGTGCAGCACATCGACGACGCGTTCGGCGCCTCCTCGCGCAGCGAAGTATTCGTGCGCGAGCGCGAGCTTCATCGGCTGAAGAGACGTTTGCGCAGCACCAGCAGCGCGAAGAGCGGCAGGACACGCTGCCGGCGCCAGCGCCACGGCTCGCGCGCGAGCCGCCAGAGCCACTCGAGGCCGATCGCGTGCAGGGCGGGCGGCGGGACCTTCTGGACGCCGGCGAGCTGATCGAACACGCCGCCGACGCCGATCGCGATGCGCACCGCCGGTAGCGCGGGCAGATTGCGCGCGATCCAGTGTTCCTGCTTCGGCATGCCGTACGCGACCAGCAGCACCTGCGCCGCCGTGTCGCGCACTCGCGCGACCGACTGGGCGTCCTGTTCCGGATCCGCCGACCCCGCGTGCACGCCGGCGACGACGAGGCCGGGGGCGCGGCGACGCAGCTCGGCCGCGGCACGCTCGGCGACACCTGGCGCCGCGCCGAGAAAGAAGATCGGCGAGCGACGCTGCGCGAGATGCGGCACGAGCGCGTCGATGAGGAGGCGCCCGGGGACGCGCGGCAGCGGGTCGCCCAAAAGGCGCGACGCGGCGACGACGCCGCTGCCGTCGGCGACCACCAGGTGCGCCTCCCGTGCGATCTGCGCGACCACCGCGTCGTGACGCGCGAGCATCACGAACTCGGGATTCGCGGTGACGACGAAGGTGCGCTCGCCCGCGTCGAGGCGGCGCAGGATGCGTTCGACCGCCGCGGCGAGGTGGACGCGGTCGAAGCCAACGCCGAGCACGTCCACCCGCGCGGACACGACCTTACTTAACGGACGGCGACGAGGCTTCTGCGGAAGAAGTCGATGTGCTCGAGCGCCAGGCCGGTGCCCTTCGCGACGCAATAGAGGGGGTTCTCGGCGACGTAGCACGCGACGCCGGTGACCTGCGTCAGAAGCTTGTCCATGTTTCGAAGGAGCGCGCCGCCACCAGAAAGCACCATCCCCTTATCGATGACGTCGGACGCGAGCTCCGGGGGCGTCTCCTCGAGGACGGCTTTCACCGAAGTGATGATCTGCTGCAGCACGGGATCCATCGCCTCGGTGATCTCGTTGCTGCCGATGGTGATGGTCCGCGGGAGACCGGCGATGAGGTCGCGTCCGCGGACCTCCATCGTGAGCTCTTGATCCATCGGCATGGCGGATCCGATCTGGATCTTCACGTCCTCGGCGGTGCGCTCGCCGATCATGAGGTTGTATCGCTTGCGAACGAAGTTCGCGATCGCCTCGTCGAGTCTGTTTCCCGCGGCGCGCACGCTTCGCGACACGACGATGCCACCGAGCGAGATCACCGCGATCTCCGCGGTGCCGCCACCGATGTCGATGATGAGGTTTCCGCTCGGACCCGAGATCGGGATGTTCGCGCCGATCGCCGCGGCGAGCGGCTCCTCGATCAGGTGGGCCACGCGCGCGCCCGCGCGTATGGCCGCGTCCTTGACCGCGCGCCGCTCGACGCTCGTCACGCCGGAGGGGACGCAGA
The DNA here is from genome assembly GCA_031395235.1 of Chloroflexota bacterium. Classification (GTDB taxonomy): domain Bacteria; phylum Chloroflexota; class Limnocylindria; order P2-11E; family P2-11E; genus CF-39. The sequence continues at coordinate 6,658 of JANNUM010000338.1, read as the reverse complement.
TCATCAGCTCGGGACGGAAGAAGTTGACGCGGCCGCAGACCTTCTGGATGAAGTACTTGAGCATGTACTCGGTGATGACGTAGTCGGCTATGACGCCATCCCGCATCGGCTTCTGCGCGGTGATGTTCCCCGGCGTTCGGCCCAGCATGAGACGCGCCTCCTCGCCGACCGCGACGATGCGCGGCCGAGGCGATCCGTCGTCGTGCGCGAGGGCGACCACCGATGGTTCGGTAAGGACGATCCCCTTGCCGCGCACATAGACGATGACGTTGGCTGTGCCGAGGTCGATGCCGATCTGCTTGGTGAACATGTGGGCTAAATCTAGAACGTCGCCGCGGTGCGCGCGTTGTGGTCGCGCGCGCTGATCAGGCGGTCCGCGTCGCTTCAGAGGTCGCGCGGACCGGCTGACGCGTGATGTTCGTCTTTGAGAGCAGCCACACGACGACGAAGTACCCGACGTACGCGACGGCCTCCAGGACCGTGGGCTCGTCCTGATAGCCGAGGAACGCGCGCAGGATCACACCGAGTCCCGAGTCATCAGGAAGCGCGGCTTTCGTGCTCCACAGCTTCGGTCCTTCGACCGCCGCGAGCGGTCCAGCCTCAGCGAACTCGTGCGCGGCATGCGCGAAGAGGCCCGCGGCGAACAGGATCAGGATCACGGTCGTGATGCGGAAGAACGTCCGTAGATCGATCCTGCGGCCGAATGCGTAGATGAGCACGCCGATCCCGGCGGCGATCACGAGGCCGGCGACTGCGCCGACCAGCTTCCCCTCGCCCGGAGCTGCGAAGAGCAGGAGCGCGAGCTCAACGCCCTCGCGCACCACGGCGAAGAACACGAGAAAGAACAGGCCCCACGCGGCGCCGCCCCGTTCGAGCACACCCTTGACGCCGCTTTGGAGCTCCGACTTCAGGTAGCGCGCGTTGCGGAGCATCCAGAAGACCATCCAGGTGAGGAAGACCGTCGCGAGCAGCATCGTGAGACCCTCGAAGATCTGCTCGGTGGTCCCTTCGAACTCCGCGTGCAGCGCATTGAGGATCCCCAGCGCGAGGAGACTCACGGCCGCGGCGGCGGCCGCACCGGCCCAGACCCACTTGCGTGCCCCGTGCGCGCCGACCTGGCCGAGGTACGCCAGCACGATGCCGACGACCAGGGCCATCTCGACGCCCTCGCGAAGGCTGAGGACCAGCGCGCTGATGTCGCCCGCGCTCAATGCGATCTCCCCGGTGCGATACTCGGTCTGGGCTGGCCCTCTTAGGTACGCCTAGCAGACCTGAGGGGAGCCTAACAATTTCCGATCTGGCAGGTCAAGAATGACGACGCAGGCAACTCCCGCGACCGAGGAATACCTCCAGGCCGTCTACACCCTCGCCGACGAAGGCGGCCAGGTCATCGGCGCGCGTCTCGCGGAGTTCCTCCGGATCTCGCCGGCTGCCGTGTCCGAGATGGTTCACCGGCTCGAGCGCGACGGGCTGCTGCAGCTGGACGAGCGCAAAGAGGTGCACCTGACGGCTAGCGGGCTGACTGCCGCGAGCCGGGTCGTCCGCCGCCACCGGCTCGCGGAGCGAATGCTCGTGGATCTCCTCGGCTACGAGTGGTGGAAGACGCACGAAGAGGCCGAGCGCATCGAGCACGCGATGTCGCAGGAGATGGAGGAGCGCCTCGTCCGTGTCCTCGGCGATCCGCAGACGTGCCCGCACGGCAACCCGATGCCCGGCACGACACCGCGTCCCACACGGCCGCTCGAGCGCTTGGCCGCCGGCGAGCGCGCGACGGTCGAACGCATCCCCGATCAATTCGAGCACGAGCCGGGCTTCCTCGAGTACCTCGACACGCAGGGCGTGCGTCCGGGCGTGACGCTCGAGATGCTCGAGCAGCGACCGGGACTCCTGCGCGTCCGCGTGGACGGCAGCGCATGTTCACTGCGCCCGGATTGCGGGCAGAAGGTATGGGTGGCGGTGTGACCGAGGCAAAGGTCTACGTCGCGGATCCGCCCGCGCAACCCGGCTACTTCCTCGCCATGATCCCTGTCCTCCCGGGATGCATCGCATCGGGCAAGACGCGTGACGAAGCGATCGCGAACGCACGACGCGCGTTCCGCGAATACCGCGCGCTGCTCGAGGCGTACGGCGTCGCGACCCTGCACTGGAAGGACATCGACCTTGAGACGCTTCCTGTCGGGGAACTGGAGAATCCCCCGCTGGTGCCTGGGGAGGACCAGCCGTTCGAGGAGCACGAGATCCGCGACTTCCTCCATCAGTACGAGGCGTCGCGCGCCGCGGTCATCGCACTCGTGAGCAAGCTCTCGCCCGACCAGCTCGAGAAGGCTCCGAACGACGCCACGTGGAGCGTCCGACAGGCGCTCGAGCACATGATGACGACGGACATCGCGCTGCTGTCGCGTCTCGAGAAGTGGCCGGACGATCCGCTCAGCTCGTATCAGGCGGTGCACCGCATCGCGGTCCAGCGCTTCAGCGTCATGGAGCCCGACGACTGGCGCGACCACACGATCAGCGGACGGCGCTGGACCACGAAGCGCGTGATGCGACGGTTGCTCGAGCACGAGTTCGAGCACTACGGACATATCAAGGAGATCATCGCCGCACTCGGCGAGCCGCCCGCCGACTGAGCTAGGGCGCGACCTCGTTCGACACCTCGATGAGGTTGCCGTCGGGATCGCGGAAGTACAGCGAGCGGAGCGCGCTGCGCGCGCCGATCTTGTCCACCGGACCGTGTTCGATCGCGACGGAGCACTTCCGCAGATGCGCCGCCACCTCATCGAGCGGCACGTCCGTCGTGAAGCAGAGGTCGATCGCGCCGGGCGTGGGCCGGAGCGCCTTCGGCTCGAACTCGCGTCCGGCCTGATGGAGATTCAGCTTTTGATCGCCGAAGGCAAGGGCGCGCCGTCCCTCGCCGAAGGAGACCGCCGTCATGCCGAGCACCCGTTCAAAGAACGCGATCGTCCGCTCGACGTCGGCGACCGTGAGGACGACGTGGTCGACCCGCTGGACCCTCATCGGCGTTCCGCCCACGCGATCGCGGCCGCGGCGTGGCGCTCGATGAGCCCACGCTGGTCGGCGCGCACCTCCGGCAGCTCCGCCGCCGGGAAGCCGCGCAGCTCCGCGACCTCAGCCGTGAGCGCAACACTGCCGGACGTGACCCGGTAGGCGAACACCAGCTCCACGCGCTCCCAGCGGTAGCCGGTCACGACCTCGAGGATCGGTCCGACCTCGACCACGAGGCCGGTCTCCTCGAGGATCTCGCGCGCGAGCGCATCTTCGACTCGCTCGCGAGGATGCAGGAAACCTCCCAGGAAACGCCACTGCGGAGCGCCGAAGCGGTGGCGCGCGAGGAGCACCTGCCCCTTGTCGTCGATCCCGAGACCGGTCACGCCGACGAGGAAGCGGTAATGGGCGGCCGACATAAAGCGCCGCTGCCAGCGCACGGGGAGCGCGTTGAACACGACGGCCAGGAGACGCATGAGCATCGCGCTGACAAGCCTAGGACGCGCGTTAGGGGGAGGCGATCCCCACCGACGCGATGCCGTGCGCCTTGGTCACGGGCAGCTTCTGCACGACCTGCCGCGTCCTCATGTCGATCACGTTCACCATGCCGTCGACGTTCGTCGTGACGAGAAGCCGCCCGCCCTCGGGGTCGTAGGTCGAGTGGAACGGGTGCCCGCCGAGCTTCGTTTCGCTCAGGATCCTGCGCTCTCGCCAGTCCATCCACACGAGCGACGGTCCGTTGTGGTCCGACAGCACCATCACGCCACTGCTCTCGGGGTGGAAGACACCGTCCTGGAAGATCTTGAGCGTGTGGAACGGGTAGCGGCCCGGGAGGCGAAGCTCCTGCTTGATCTTCTTGCTGATCGGGTCATAGATGACCATTCGATCCGACGGCTTCTGGAGGAATCCGGACGAGCTTGACCAGATCTCGCTGCCATCGGGAGTGAAGTACGCGTCGTGGACGTCATTGACCTGTACTCGCGTGACCTTCCTGGCCTCGAGGTCGTAGACGCGAAGATGATCATTCTCGTTCGAGTTGGTGACCGTGAACCAGAGCTCGTTCGGCCGCGCCGAATTGAAGACCAACACATGCTGGGGCACGCCCACCATGAGCGGGCCGATCGGCTTCCACGTGCCGGCCTCGAAGCGCGAGATGTAATGGTCCCGCTCGTGCGCTACGAACAGCGTCTTCGAATCCGGGGACCAGATGATGCCGTGCGGCTGCTTGCCCACCGGGATGCGTGCGACTTCCTTCATCGCGATCGGGTCGATGACCGACGTCGTATTCCCCATGCGGTTGTTCACCGCGACGAACCTTCCGTCGGGCGACACCGCCATCTGGTGAGGGAGCCGACCGACCGGGATCTTCGCGACCTGCGCGTACTGCGCGCCCGGCGCGCCCTCGAGGACCACGACCGAGTCCGTGTTCTCCGACGCGATGAACACGCGAAGCTTCGCGTAGCGACTCGGCTCGGCCGTGGGCTGCACCGTCGGCATCGGTATGGACATGGCCGCCGCGGTGGGTGCCGCGTTGTCCCCGGTCGTAGGGGCTTCGGAAGGCGTGGGAGCGACGGAGGCGCCCGCGCATGAGGCAAGTAGAACGACACCAACAGCCAGGAACGCCAAACCCCTCACTCCATCACTCCGCTCGCGGCACGGCCACGACCGCCCCGCGCCCAGCGTATCCGCGGCGGAAAGCGAACGCTACTAGGTCCGGCGACGCCTCCGCTCGCTGACCCGAATGCGGACGAGGGCGCGTTGCAGGCTGGCCCGCGCGCGGGCCTCGTCGGCGGCGGACATCGGCCCGGCCTGCAGGGCCTGCTGGGCGCGATCGCGCGCCACCTGCGCCTGCTGAGCGTCGATGTCCTCCGCGTGCTCGGCGTCCTCCGTCAGGACCACCACGCGGTCACCTCGGACGTCCATGAAGCCGCCGAACACGGCCAGGACCTGTTCGACCCCGCCCTTCTTCACGCGGAACTCGCCAGGGCCCAGCGTGGTGAGGAGCGGGGCGTGGTGCGGCAGGATCCCGACGTACCCCTCGGTCGCCGGCGCGATGACCATGTCGACGTCGTCGGTGTAGACGACGCGCTCGGGCGTGATGATCTCGAGGCGAATGGGCACGGCTATGCGCTCTCCTTTGCCATGCGCTCGCCCTTCTCGCGGGCCTGCTCGATCGTGCCGACGTTGAAGAACGCCTGCTCCGGCAGGTCGTCGTGCTTGCCCTCGAGGACCTCCTTGAAGCTGCGGACCGTGTCCGCGACCTTCACGTACACGCCGTCGAGTCCGGTGAACTGCTTCGCAACATTCAACGGCTGGGCGAGGAATCGCTGGATCTTCCGGGCGCGGGCGACGAGCAGCTTGTCGTCGTCGGACAGCTCGTCCACACCGAGGATCGCGATGATGTCCTGTAAGTCCTTGTACCGCTGCAGCACGCGCTGCGTCTCGCGGGCGACGTCGTAATGCTCTTGCCCGACGATCAGCGGATCGAGCGCACGGCTCGTCGACGTGAGCGGATCGACGGCCGGGTAGAGCGATAGCTCGGTCAGGTAGCGCTCGAGACGGATCGAAGCGTCGAGGTGGGCGAACGTCGTCGCCGGCGCCGGGTCGGTGTAGTCGTCCGCCGGCACGAACACCGCCTGTAGCGAGGTGATCGAGCCCTTCTTCGTCGACGTAATGCGCTCCTGGAGCTCGCCCATCTCTGTGGCCAGCGTCGGCTGATAGCCCACGGCGCTCGGCATGCGGCCGAGGAGGGCCGACACCTCAGAGCCCGCCTGCGTAAAGCGGAAGATGTTGTCGATGAAGATGAGGAGGTCGCGTCCCTCCTCGTCGCGGAAGTACTCGGCGATGGTGAGGCCGGTGAGCGCGACGCGAAGGCGCGCGCCCGGCGGCTCGTTCATCTGACCGAAGACCATTGACATTTTGTCGATGACGCCGGACTCGCGCATCTCGCCAAGGAGTTGCGTCCCCTCGCGCGAGCGCTCGCCGACGCCGCAGAAGATCGCGTAGCCACCGTGCTCGGCAGCGACATTGCGGATGAGCTCCTGGATGACGACGGTCTTCCCCGTGCCCGCGCCGCCGAAGATCGCGGACTTTCCGCCCTTGAAGAACGGGCAGATGAGGTCGATGACCTTCATGCCCGTTTCGAAGATCTCCGAGGTCGTGGCCTGGTCGGCGAAGGACGGCGGCTGCCGGTGGATCGGGTCGCGTCGATCGCCCTTCACGGGGCCCTTGCCATCGATCGGCTCGCCGACGACGTTGAAGAGGCGCCCGAGCGTCTCCTTGCCGACGGGCACCGTGATCGGTCCGCCGGTGTTTGTCACCTTCATCCCGCGGCGCAGGCCATCGGTGCTCTGCATCGCGACCGCGCGCACCCAGTTGTTCCCCAGGTGCTGCTGGACCTCAGCGGTGACGAGCTCGTCACTCTTGTCGCGCTTCACGGTGAGCGCGTGGTAGATCTCCGGCAGCTCGCCCTCTTCGAAGTGCACATCCAGCACCGGCCCGATGATCTGGACGATCTCGCCTGTACCAGTCGTGTGCGTGTTGTTGACAGGGGGCTTAACCCCCCACGAGCGACCCCCTCAGCGCGGAGGGGCCCCAACCGAAATCCAGCCATTACGTGGGGTTTGGCGGGTGGGGCGGCCTGTTAGCCGCGAGC
>JANNUM010000318.1:0-2978 GCA_031395235.1 Chloroflexota bacterium | reverse complement strand
CGCCCGAGCCCGCGTAACTCTCGCCTCTGGCCGCGCGACCGGGCGATCCTGGCGCGCGGCCAGTCACGCGTATGCGCGTCGGCTCGGCGGGGCACTATTCGCAGGTGAGCGCTGTGCAGGCATCGAATGACACGCTGCGCCTCGTGCCGCAAACGGACGTCCACGCGAAGCGTTGGCTCGAGTTCGACTTCCCCGGGTTCGAGATCGGTGTCGCCGAGTACGCGGAGGGGCCGACCGGTTGCACGGTCCTCCACTTTCCGAAGGTCGCGTCGATGCAGATCGACGTGCGTGGCGGTTCTCCGGGCATCAACGGCGAGTACCTGACGGTCATCAATGCGATCTGCTTCGCGGGCGGAGCGCTCTACGGGCTCGAGGCATCGACCGGCGTCGCCGCGGAGCTGTTCGCGAAGCGCGGCTACTCCACGAAATGGACGGATATCGCGCGCGTGTCGGGCGCGATCATCTTCGACTACGGTCGCCGCCAGAACGCGATCTATCCGGACAAGGAGCTCGGTCGGGCCGCCGTGCGCGCGCTCCGGCCTGGTGTGTTCCCGATGGGCGCGCACGGCGCGGGCTGCTCCGCGACCGCGGGGCATGGCGAGACCGCGGAGCTGTCGGGTCAGGGCGCGGCATTCCGTGTCCTCGGCAAGACACGCATCGCGGTGTTCACCGTCGTGAACGCCTACGGCGCGATCGTGGACCGGGCGGGAAACGTCGTACGCGGGAACCGCGACGCCAGTGGCCGACGGCAACACGCGGCGGAGGTCGTGAGCGCCACGGGCGCGTACTACCCGCCGGCCGAGCCGCGCTCGCGCAATACGACGCTCACGTGCGTCGTGACCGACCAGCGCCAGGGTCCGCTGCAGCTGCGATCGATCGCGCGCCAGGTGCACGCGTCGATGGCGCGAGCGATCCAGCCGTTCCATTCGCGCTGGGACGGCGACATCCTGTACGCGTGCTCGACGCAGTCCGTCGACGATCCCGCGCTCGACGAGGTCAGCCTCGGTGTCGTCGCCTCGGAGCTGGCGTGGGACGCGGTGCTCGCGTGCTACGACGAGTAGCGATCGAGATCCCCGATGGCTACCGCGGCTACGTCGTCTTGCAGTACGCGCTCGGCTCCTGTCCCGTGCTGCCCCGGCGCGAGGGCTACACGGTGATCCGTTTCGGCGACGACGGCCGCGCCTGCACCTCGGAGACGACGGTCGAGACGACGCTCAAAGACCGTGCGTATTACGTCACGCCGAGCGGCGAGCACCGGGACGAGGACATCATCGGCGCGGTGGACCTCGAGCAGCGACAGGACGCCACGCACCGGACCATCGGAACGGTCTTCGCGGTGGCGCCGGATCCGTTCGTGATCCAGGCGATCGACCAGTGCCGCTGGGAGGATGCCAAATGCTGGGTGGGCCTGCGCTCGCGGTGACGCGTGGTGGTGGGCCGGCCGAACGGACACAACTCTGACGCGCGTTCGGCTCCGGCGTGCGTTGATATAGAGGTGATGCGTGCCCTGACCGCTCTCGCAGCGCTGGCGGTGGTGTTGATCTCCTGCATCAACCCGGAGCCGTCAGGGACGGACAGGCCCGCGCCGTCGTCCGCGCGCACCGCGCCGCCGAGCCCGGTGGTCGTGCTCGCCAAGCTGAACGTAACGGCGAAGTTCGGGGAGCAGGGCATCCGTGTCTCCCCGAACGGAGAGATGGTGCTGGTCGTCGAGCGCGAGGGCTTCGAGCACACCATCTACGACCTCGCGGGCCGCAGCCTCGCATCCGTGAAGCTCGGCGAGATCGGGATGAATCCGTTCTGGCTGCCCGACTCGTCGGGTGTCGTGATCGGGCGACGCATCGAAAGGGATGCGACTGGTCCGTACCTCCTCGATGTCTCGATCCTCGAGTCGGGCGGCAGCGTGCGCGCACTCAAACAACGCGTCGGCTACCCGCGGGCCGAGGGTCAGCTCGTGTCGCCTGACGGGCAGTGGCTCGCATTCGACACGCCGTGCTGTCCCTCGAGCGTCGTGATCGTTCTCCGAGGCGGCGGCGCGGCACTTGAGATCGCGACGGCGCCGACGCAGCTGCGTGTGCTCAGCTGGGACGCGGAGGGCCACGTCGTGTATTGGGCGGGTGGCGATGCCATCGAAGCCGCGGGCGCCGATGGGAGCCGCTATCGCGTCCCGCTCGGCCTGCCGAGCGGCGTGAAGGCGGTGGATATCTCGCCGGGCGCGCGCACGACCGATGGCGCCGCCACGGTGCTCACCATCCAAGCCAACGGCGAGTTCCCCGGCACGGCGCAAAACAAGATCGCCGATCGCACGCTTGTCGCCCGCGAGCTGCGCGCGTATCCGATGCCCGCCTCCCTGTACATGCGCCTCACGGCGCACGAGGCGGTGACGTATGCGCTCGGCGGCGCGCTCGGTGCCTACGACATCACGACGGGGATCACGCGACCGCTTGTGAAGATCAGCGACGACGAGGGTGTTCCACCGACGACGATGTCCGCGGGGATGCTCCTCTCCAGTCCCGGCCGCAGCTGGGTCCGTGTCCTCGACATCGGCCGCGACGACCACTGGCACGAGACGAACGTCGGCCGGATCCTCCAGGCGGCGGGATACGCGTTGTCGCGCGGTCGCTTCCTGGTCTTCGACGATGACGGCGCGCCGTATGTACTGGACGGTGTCGCGGCGCGCGCCGCTCCGGCGCGAGCAGTCACGGCGACGAATTCGCCGAACGCCGTCGCGGGGACCGTCCGCGTCGCGCGGAACGCCGCCGTCGGCAAGAAGATGGAGCTCGCCTGGCGGATGACCGACGGCGCGCCGCAGTCCCTGGACTACTTCGGCGGCAGCCTGGTGGTGGTGACGCTCTGGACGAGAGCTTGCGTCGTCTGCACGCAGCAGCTCGGACTCCTCTCCGACGTCGCGATCGGTAAGCGGCTCGAGATCATCGCCGTCGGCGTGGACGAGACCGAGGCGTCGGCGCTCGAGGTGATGA
>JANNUM010000317.1:0-3267 GCA_031395235.1 Chloroflexota bacterium | reverse complement strand
GATCGACCGCGACGGCGAGCCCAACATCGACTACGCCTGCGGCGAGCTCGAGCGACGGTTGTTGACCCGCGCAATGGTCGAATGCGCGCGCATCCACGTCGCCGCGGGCGCGCGCCGCGTGTTCACGCTGCACACACCGCCACTGCTGCACGACGGCGGTCCGATCGAGCCGTTCGTCGCGGAGATCGAGCGCCGCGGCGTCGCTCCCAACCGCGTGACGCTGTTGTCCGCGCACCAGATGTCGAGCTGTCGCATCGGATCCAGCGCCGTCGACTCCGTCGCGGATCCGGACGGGCAGGTGCGCGGCGCGCGCGGTCTTTACGTCACCGATGCGAGCGCGTTCCCGAACGCGGCCGGTGTGAACCCGATGCTCACCGTCATGGCGCTCGCGCGTCGGACCACGTCGCGGATGGTCGCGGGCTCATAGACTCAGACGTAGCCGCCCACGAAGGGGGAGAAGGATCCATGGAGCTGAGTTCCGGCGACGCCGCGCCCACCTTCGCGCTGACCGATGAGAACGGGAAGCTCGTCTCGACCGATGCGCTGCGCGGCAAGAAGTACGTCGTGTACTTCTACCCAAAGGACGACACACCGGGGTGCACGGTCGAGGCCCGCCAGTTCAATGACAACCTGACGGCCTTCCAGTCGCTGGGTGTTCCCGTGCTCGGCGTCTCGCGCGACGATGCCGTGTCGCACTGCGCGTTCCAGGAGAAGTTCTCGCTCAAGTTCCCGTTGCTCAGCGATCCGGACCGCAAAGCGCACGATGCGTATGGCGCGTGGGGCGACCGGCCCGGCCGCGGGGAGGGCGTGATCCGTTCGACGTTCCTGGTGGACGAGCGCGGGAAGATCAAGAAGGCGTGGTACAGCGTGAAGCCGGACGGCCATGCGAAAGAAGTGCTCGAGGAGCTGAAGACCTAGTTTTGGCGCTCGGACCGAACCGATGACACTCTGAGCCGGTACGCTGTGCGACGATGAAGATGTACCGGCCGGCCACCTCGAACGACGCGGTCCTGCGGCGCGGCGACTTCATCGCACCGGTCCTGCACGAGATCCGTAAGGTGATCGTCGGCCAGGACTACCTCGTGAACCGCCTGCTTCTCGGGCTCCTGTGCAATGGGCACCTGCTCATCGAGGGCGTGCCTGGTCTCGCGAAGACGCTGGCTGTGAAGACGCTGGCGGATACGATCGAGGCGAGCTTCAAGCGCATCCAGTTCACACCGGATCTCTTGCCTGCCGATCTGAACGGCACGATGATCTACAACCCGGCCGACCAAACCTTCCGACCGCGACTCGGCCCGATCTTCACCGACATCCTGCTCGCCGACGAGATCAACCGTGCGCCGCCCAAGGTGCAGAGCGCGCTCCTCGAGGCGATGCAGGAGAAGCAGGTGAGCATCGGCGGGACGACGCACCCGCTCGGTGAGCTGTTCATGGTGCTTGCCACACAGAACCCGATCGAGCACGAGGGAACGTATCGCCTGCCAGAGGCGCAGGTCGACCGCTTCATGATGAAGGTCGTCATCGGCTATCCGTCGCAGCAGGAAGAGCGCGAGATCATGGATCGCCAGACGATCGGCGCGGTCCCGCAGGTCCGCCGCGTGGCCACGCCGAAGGCCGTGCTCGACGCACGCGCCGCGGTGAAGCTGGTCCACATGGAGGACTCGCTCAAGGACTACGTCGTGCGCATCGTCTTCGCGACGCGAGAGCCCGAGCAGTTCGGGCTGAACGACCTCCGCCCGATGATCGCGTACGGCGTCTCGCCGCGCGCGTCGATCTTCATTTCGCTGGCCGCGCGGGCGAACGCGTTCCTCGAAGGGCGCGACTACGTGCTGCCGGATGACGTGAAGGCCGTCGCGACCGACGTAATGCGCCACCGTCTCATCGTGACCTACCAGGCGGAGGCCGAGGAGGTCACACCCGAGTCCGTCATCGCGAAGGTGCTGGACAAGGTCCCGCTTCCCTGACCGTGATCGCGACGGCACGCGCTCACGCCCGCGTTCGGGGCGATCAGCCTCTTCCAGCCAACATGCTCCGGCGCATCCGTCAGGTCGAGATCAAGGCGCGCATCCTCGCCGACGAGGCGCTGCTGGGCACCTACCGAAGCGTCTTCCGCGGGTCGGGACTCGAGTTCGAAGAGGTGCGGGAGTACGAGCCAGGCGACGACATCCGCAGCATCGACTGGAACGTCACGGCCAGGATGGGCGTGCCGTATATCAAGAAGTTCCGCGAGGACCGCGAGCTCAACATCCTGCTGGCGGTCGATGTCTCCGCTTCGTCCTGGTTCGGCTCGGTCGATCAGAGCAAGCGTGATCTCGCGGCGGAGGTCGCCGCGCTGCTCGCGATGACCGCGATGCGCAGCCACGACCGCGTTGGGCTCCTCCGCTTCGCGGAGGGACTCCAGGAGTGGATGCCCTCGCGCCGCGGCCGCGAGCATCTCCTGCGGGTGATCCGCGAGCTCCTGTTCGCGCCGCCGCGGCGCGTGCGGACCGAGATGAGCGATGCCTCACGGTTCCTGACGAACATCACCAAGAAGCGCAGCGTCGTATTCCTCATATCCGATTTCCTGGACGTGGCGCTCGCCGACGATCCCGCGGTGCGCATGCTCGGCCGGAAGCACGACGTCATCGCGCTCGTCCTGAACGACCCACGCGAGCTCGAGCTCCCGAATGTCGGAGTCGTCGCGCTCGAGGACGCCGAGACCGGCAGCATCGCGCATGTCGACACGGGCGATCGACGGCTGCGTGAGGAATATGCGAGCACGGCTCGTCGTCGGCGCACCGAGCGCCGACAGGCCCTCGCGCGGATGAAGATCGACAGCGTCGATCTCTACACCGACCGTCCCTTCGTGCCGGCGCTGATGGCGCTGTTCAACGCGCGGACGCGGCGCAGCTAGTGCGGCTCGTCGTCGCGCTCGCGCTGTCGTTCCCACTCGCCGTCGCCGGCGTTGCCGCGGCCGCGGACCCCGTGAACGCGGCTGCGACGCTCGATCGCGGGACGATCACGGTCGGTGACCCGGCGTTCCTCACCCTCTCCGCCGACGCCGAGGCGGGGTACCAGGTCGGCGATCCCAGGAACGCGCACACCGTCGGCGATCTCGAGGTGCTCGAGGTCCTCCCCTCCGGCCGCTCGACGCGGGCGGGCGGGACCCTGCGCTGGACGTTCCGCTACACGGTCACGGCGTGGGTCGTCGGCGACCTCGGCGTGCCACCGATCGAGATCCCGTACAACGGTCCCGACGGCGCGACCGGTGTGGCGATGACCGCGCCG
>JANNUM010000298.1:0-2400 GCA_031395235.1 Chloroflexota bacterium | reverse complement strand
CAGACCCGGTTCTCGCTCGCGTCGTGGCGTCGCTCGAGAAGTTGGCGGAGCGGCTGGCGCACGCCAGAGCGCAGGTGACCGTCTAGCCGGGAGCGAGCATCCTGTGGGCGTGACGGCCCACAAGCGCCCGCGCCTGGAGATCATCACGCTCGGCGCGCCGCGCATCGAGCTCGGCGGTCGGCCGATCAGCTTCGATACCCGCAAGGCGACAGCGCTCCTCATTTACCTCGCGGTCACGGACCGGCCCCACAGGCGCGAGACAATCGCCGCGCTCCTCTGGCCCGAGCGCGATGAAGAACACGCTCGAGGCGCCCTGCGCCGGACGCTATCGGTGATCCGCACCGGCCTCGGACCGGACCGGCTGCACGCTGACAGCGACACGCTCGGTCTGGACCGCGACCAGCTTCGGGTCGACGTCACCGAGCTGCGGCGCGCGCTGGCGGAAGAGCGACACATCGACGCCGTTCGCTCGTACGGCGGTGAGTTCCTGGCCGGCTTCGCGCTGCGCGACGCTCCAGCCTTCGACGAATGGCAAGCCGCCGAGTCGGAGAGGTTGCGCAGTGATCTCTCCGGTGCGCTCGCGAAGCTCGTCGCCAAGCACGAGGCGGCCGGAGCGCCCGAACGCGCGCTGCCCTATGCGCGCCGGTGGCTCGAGCTTGACGCGCTCCATGAGCCGGCGCACCGCGCTCTGATGCGCCTGCACGCTTTGGCCGGCGATCGCGCGGCGGCTCTTCGCCAATACCGCGAGTGCGCCGCGCTATTGGATCGCGAGCTGGGAGTCGCGCCTCATCCCGAGACGCGCGCGCTGGAGCGAGCGATCCGCGAGGGTACGAGCGCGCCCTCGGCGATCCGCCAATCAAGACCGGCGGATGAGGCGCTCGGTGACGTGCACACGCTGCATGGCGACTACGTGCGCGCCATCGCGAGCTACGAGGCGGCGCTCGCTGGGGCCGACGACGACGCGCGAGGCGCGCTCGAACACAAGCTGGCCGACGTCCATCACCGGCGTGGCGACTGGCAGCGTGCCGCCGAGCACTACCGAGCGGCCCGCGACGCGGCGCGCGACGACGCGGCCCGCGCCCGCGTCTGCGCGGACTGGAGCCTGGCGAGCCATCGCAGCAGCGACCCGGCCCGCGCCGCGCGGCTTGCACGAGAATCGCTCGAGCTCGCGGAGAAGGCCAAAGACGCGCGCGCCCTCGCGCAGGCGCACAACATCCTTGGGGTGTTGACGGGTGACGTACGACACCTGCGGCGGTCGGTCGAGATCGCGACAACGCTCCCGGATCCGAGTGTGCGCATCGCCGCGCTGAACAACCTTGCCCTGGCCCTTGGGCGCGATGGCCAGGCGGAGCGCGCGATCCCGCTGACCGAAGAGGCGCTCGCGTTGTGCGCGCGGCTCGGTGATCGCCATCGCGAAGCGGCCCTGCACAACAACCTCGCCGATCTTCTGAAGGCGGCTGGTCGTCAGAGCGAGTCGATGCGACACCTGAAACGCGCGGTCGCCCTCTTCGCCGAGATCGGCGCGCCTCAGGAACTGGAGCCGGAGGTGTGGAAGCTCGTCGAGTGGTAGCTAGCCGTAACGATTCGCGGACGGTCGGCCGCTAGAAACAGCGCTGATGAGCGGGGCGATCTCATCCCAGGGCGCGCGCGGCCTGACCTGGCGGAGGCTCGTCGGTATCGCCGCCGCTACGGAGGTCGTCGTCCTCCTCGGCATCGCGGCGCTGCTCGGCGATCGCGAGTCAGCGGCCTTCGCCGCGCTCGTCGCGGCCGGATCGCTGCTCCTGCGGTTCCGCAGGCGGGCCGGCACGATCCTCGTCGGTCTGATCTCCGCCAACGTCGCGTTCTTCACCGCGACGGCCACAGCGGCGAACCTGCTCGACCGTGCCCCGCTCGGGACGGTCGCGGTGCCCGCGGCCGTCGCCGCTGTGTCATTGGTCACGACGATCTCCTCGCTCGCGGCGCTCACCGTGGGTCGCCGACCGGAGGCGGTACGTGGCACCGCGATGTCGGTCGCGATCATCGTCGTCGCGTTCGTCGCGACGCTTGGTGCCGCCGCCGCGCTCGCAGCCGAGGGTCCGAGCGTGAGTGCGACGGCGCTGCGCGTTGAGGCGAAGAACACCGCGTTCTCGGCGAGGACGCTCACGGCTAGCGCCGGGGTGGCCGTGGTCCGGTTCGCGAACCGGGACCTCTTCTGGCACACGTTCACCGTCGACGAGCTCGGCGTGGACCTGAAGGTGCCCGTCGGCGGAGAGCGGACGATCTCTTTCAATGCGCCCCCGGGCACGTACCCCTACTACTGTGGAGTGCCGGGGCATCGCGAGGCTGGCATGCAGGGCACGCTCACCGTGAGATGACGCCGGTCGCCGCAAGCCCGACCGAGAGCGGGTCAGCGAGCGTTTC
>JANNUM010000229.1:0-2241 GCA_031395235.1 Chloroflexota bacterium | reverse complement strand
CACCGGCACCGCGAGCGCATACGTGGACACCGTGCTGTAGATGCGTTTGGCATCCGGCTCGCGCATGACCCCGAGAAAGAAAGGCGTCCATGCCGACTCGAAGGCGCTCAGGAAGAGCTTCGGGGCCAGTCCGAAGCTCGCCCCGATGGAGTAGAGGCCGACGTCGCGGAGCGATCCGTACGCGTTCAGGAAGTATCGATCCGCGAGGCCGATGGCCTGGCTGGCGATGCTGTGCGGAATGCGTGGAAGTCCAAACCCAAGCGCAGCGCGGATGACAGTGCGGGAGAACGTCGGCCGGAGCAGTGGCCTGAGCCAGAGGCTCAGCAGCGGGGTAAAGACCGCTGTGACGATCACATCGGCCACCACCACGCCCTGAACGCCCATACCGGCCCACACGACCAGCACCAGCCTCACGACGAGCGTGCCCGCGGACCGTGCGAACACCAGCGCGATGAACTGCCCCGATCGCTCGCTGATCCGCATCACCTGAAATGGGATGAAGTAGAACCCCGCCACGAACGTGTTTGCCAGCACCAGACCGATCAGCAGCCCTTGCTCAGCGGTACCGAAGATCTGCGCGCTGAGCCATCCCGCCGAGGCGATGCCGGCGACCACCAGCGAGCCGTTGGCCCCCAGTAGAAAGAAGAAGATCGTGCTGGCCAGACGTTGTCGTGCCGCTTGATCGGCGCAGTCGTAGTACAGCCGCATGAAGGCCGTATCGACGCCCCAGCGAAACGCCACTTTCGCGATCGCCTCGATGGTCAGCAACATCGCAATCACGCCGTAGTCCGACGGCGTGAGATAGCGCGTGTACACCGGCAGCAGGAGCAGGCTCACCAGCGACGTGGCCACGTCGCCGAGCCCGTAAATCGCCAGGTTGCTGAACAGATTCTTGAGGCGTGCCAGCACGGAAGACTCGCTCGCGGGACGCTTAGCGCGTGAGGACCAGCACTCGCGCGGCCGCTCGAACCCGTGAGAGCGAATGGCCGTTTCTCATCACGCGACGCAGCGTCGCCAGATCGTCGGACAGCGCCTCGCCCATGCCGCGCGAGGCCAACTCGCGAATCGCTGGATTCTCGTCGGACATGAGGGATCCGAGAACTCCGCGTGCCATCTCCGGGTCATGAGGCGCCATCAGTCGGCCAGCCGCCGCCCGGATCTCCGGATCCGGGTCCCTCGCCAGCTCCGTGACCAGCCCCAGCCACGCCGAGTCGGGCCGGCTGGCCAGGGCTTCAGCGGCGTCCAGCCGCATCGCCGCCGACGGGCTCGCCATCAGTTCCTGCAGGATCGGCAGCCCGCTGAAGTCGCCCAGGCGAAGCAGCGCCCCAGCCGCCTTCACGCGAACATGCAGGCTGGCATCGGACAGCAAGGGCGCGACCAACGCGGCCGTCTCTGCATCGCCCAACTTCCCGAGGGCGTCCACGGCAGCGCCACGCACCTCTTGTCGAGGGTCCCTCAGCCGCTCGACCAGCGGTGCAATCGCCCGGCTGCTTCCGCTCGCGCCGAGCGCATCGATGGTCCTGGTCGGATTACCTGGCCCCGCTTTCAGCTCGACAAGCAGCGCGTCGACAGCCCCTTCGTCGCCAGTTGCCCCCACCGCGCGGGCTCCTGCGCCTTGCCCCTTGGAGGCGACCTGAGCCAGGTCTCGCGCCGCTCGAGCGTCCCCGTCGTCGGCCAGAGCGCGCAGCGCTTCGATGCGCGCAGCCGGGTCGCTCTTGAGTGTCGCCGCCTCGCGAAGCATGGCGTTGGCAACACGCCTCAGCGCCGCCGGCTCTTCGATCGTCCGTGCGCCGAGCCAGCGCTCGTATTGATCGAGCGCTGCCGGCGCGCCGTTGCGAGCGAGCTGGGCTTCAAGCGCCAGTTGCAGGGCGGCTCCGCTTCGGGGATACGCGGCAAGCACTTGCGCTGCCTTCGCCGCTGCGCGTTCGAATAGACCCTCCGCCAGCAGCGCCCAACCGTTGGTGAGCTCAGTGGCTTCCGCGACGCTGATTGCGACCGCGGGCCGCGCAGGGGTCTGCCGCCGTGGCTGTTGCTGAGCCGATGTCGTGTCCGCGACGATCCAGGTTCCGAGAATGAGAGCGAACGAACACTTGAAAGACATAGTCAAACTCGTGGACTTAGACGTCAGCGCGCCGGCAGTGGCCGTGGATTTGAGGCGGCTGCGCCAGCGGTTCTGGTCACGGCGCCGAACTTGTCGATCAGCGCTGCCTGGTCGTGCCCGGCCGCCGTCTCCGCAACGTC
>JANNUM010000216.1:0-3742 GCA_031395235.1 Chloroflexota bacterium | reverse complement strand
GCGAGGCCGATGAGAAGCGTGACGAGGTGCGCGATCCCAGGCGGGAAGAGGCGATCGACGACGAAGTACTCGAGCGCGATGAGCGCGGTGATGAGCAGCGATGGGAGGATGAATGCGGCCAGACGCAGGCGGCGGGGATAGCCTGAGCGGCCGTCGGGTGCAGACCGGTGGGACACGATTCGGATTATCGAGCGAACGGGGAACGGGTCGCAGTCAGAGGGCCCGTCTGATCAGGTCCGCGGCGGACGGTTCCCGCTCACGACGGTGATCTTGGGAGGGACAGAACGGCGGGAAGAGCGGATCGCTCCGCTCTTCCCTTCGCCGATCGGTGAACGGGAGCTCACGCCAGGACCGATGCCGTCACCGGGACCTTCATTTGGACCTTGGGGGCCTTCCACGGCGTGCCGAAAAGCGGGAGGAGGAACCGGTCGAGTCCGATGTAGCCCGCGGTCTTCCATGCGAGGACCAGCAGGATGCCGAGGAGGAGGAGGACAGGGTTCGTGCTGGCGCTGCCGGCGAGCATGAAGTTCAGGTTCATGAACGCCCCGGCCACCGCGGCGACACCGACGAACGCTCCGACGATGAGTCCGAGGCCGACCGCGGTCTCGCCCAGGGCGATGACCTTACCCATGACGACCTCAGCGTGGTTGTCGATCAGGAACTGGATGAACCCGCGGTACCAGTCGTAGGTGATCGTTGGCCGGGCCGGCGCAACGGGGATGACCGCGATCCGCTGCCAGAACGCGAGGATGCCGGCGCCGTCGATCATGTAGTTGGTCTTCGCGCCGACGTCCATGACCTTGTGCCAGCCGGCGTCGAGCCAGGCCCATCCGACGAAAATCCGCACGAGGAGCCAGACCGGCGCCATGCGAGTGTCAGAGAAGAGGAAACGCGCGAGCGGTGGATCCGCGACGACAGTGCTCTGTCCGATCCGAGTGTTTGTCATTTTGTTCGTGCCTCCGTCTTCAATTAGGACTCTTTACAAGTAGGATTCTGCCGTCGTGGCTGAGCTCGAAACAGGGCCGCCAGGACCCAATCGGGGGTCCGTCCGGTCCTGCCTGACAGGGCCGTTCGGAGGGCAATCGGCCTAGGGAAGGGGCGTCGGCGTGCTTGGCGCGGTGGCCGACCAGCGCGCGTCGATCGCGGTGCGCATCTGTCGCACGGTCAGTCCCTTTGCCGTCGTGATCCAGCCGTTCACCGCCTGGCCGCGGACAAAGCAGTCGTAGTTGTTCATGTGTCCGTCGGCGCCGCAGCCGCAATAGCACTGGGATGAATCGGAGGATGTTCTCGTGCGTCGCCGCCCACGTGTACGCGTCCCGGACGGGCTGCGGTGCGCTCTGGTACTGGGACGGCCAGATGCCGCGTGTCGGACTTGCCCCGAGCGGGGGGACCACACTCGCCGGCGAGGTGGGCCTCGCCTGTGGCGTGCACGCTGAGGCGAGTACCGCGCCGGCCAGAACCAGGAAGCGCCGGCGGCCCAGCCTCTTGGTGACTTCCGGCCCTACCTCGACATCCCCCCGGGGGCGAGGATGGCCGGGACATGCCGCTCGACTCGCTGACACTCCTCTTCGCCTGTGCGGGCATCGCCATCGCGGTCCTGATCGCCGTGGTCGCGGGTAGGTTGACCGCGCGGCTCTTCTTCCACGCCAGCGGGCTCGATCCCGAGGACGCCACTGCGCACGGCAAGAATCCGCTGCGTTAGCCGGGCACCAGCGCGACCGATCAAGCGGGCAGCGTCTGTCGCGACTCGGCCGCGGGCGATAGCCGACACACCACCTTCGGATGCCGTGAGTCGAGGTCGATGTCCGCGAGGAGCGGGCACATCAGGCAACGCTCGACGTCCACGTCGCGGCCGTCGTTCGAGCAGTAGACCCGTCCGTCGCTGATGAGTTGCGTCTGCTTCGTCACGCTGACCTCACTCGAGAAGGCCGTGCCCGAGGGCGTACTCGACAAGCTCGGAGCGCCGGTGCAGGTCGAGCTTGGCCATGATCCGCGACCGGTACGTGTCGACGGTCTTGGGGCTGACGAAGAGTCGCTCGGCGATCTCCAGGTTCGAGTAGCCGCGTAACCGCCAGTCCCGCTCGACCTCGTCGATCACGTCCTGACGCAGCTGCGTGTCACTCTTGAAGATCGTCGTTTTCATTTCCGGATTCCTCCTAATGCGGCCACCGTAGGTCGCGAGACAACGCCGGGCAGTCGGGTAGGGCCGCAACGCGCGTGGGTCAGTCCCCGACGCGACCCGAGGCCGGGCGTGACCTTTGGCGGCATCGCGGGGGTCGTTCGCCTCTCTCGCCGCGAGGCTTGTCGCGCGACCCTCGACGAGGAACCTTCGAACGGAGGTGCGACATGCGCGTTCTGATCGCGACCGACTTCTCGTCTCACGCCGAGGATGCCATGGCCCTTGTCGGCAGTCTGGAGATGCCCGCCGGCTCCGCCGTGCGCATCGTCCACGTCGTCGAGCCCTTCCCCGCGATCAACGCGCTCGCGCCAGCGTCCATGATCGCGCTCGCAGACGACGCTGAACGCGAGATCATTGCCGAGCTCCAGCGAAAGACGGCGATATTCAGCGAGCGCGCTCTCCCGGTCCAGACCGCGCTTGTCATCGGACGGCCCGCGGACATGATCGTCGACGAAGCGCAGCGCTTCCACGCGGACCTCGTCGTCATGGGCAGCCGCGGCCGCCGCAGGGTCGCCGCCACGCTGTTGGGTTCTGTGTCGGCCGAAGTCGTCGACCGCGCGCCGTGCCCAGTGCTTGTTGCGCGCGGACGTACCCTCACGCGCCTGGTGCTTGGCGAGGACGGCTCAGAGGTGGCCGCGGCGGGCGCCGATCTCGTGGCTAATATGCCGGCGCTGCGCGCGTTGCCGGTCGTGGTCGTGAGCGTTGTCGACGCTCCGTTCCCGTTCACCGCCGCGAATAGCGATGCGGGACCGAGCATGCACGCCGGGATCCAGGCGTACTACGACGCGCTGCCGGCTCTGCGTGACGCGATGGCACGCGTTGCCAACGACCGCGCGGTGCAGCTGACAGTTGCTGGGAGGGCCTCGAGCGCCGAGGTCCGCGAGGGTGATGCGGCCCAGCAGCTCATCGATGCTGCCGGCGCGAAGAGCGGCGACTGCATCGTCATCGGCAGCCATGGGCGCACCGGGATCTCGCGGCTGTTCCTCGGAAGTGTCGCGCGTACCGTGCTGTTCAACGCGCCATGCTCGGTGCTCATCGTCCGAGCACCGGCGAGCATCACGGCCAGCGCGCCGCCGAAAACGCTTGCGAGCGTGCGCTGACGTGACGCCACAGCCTGCGGCGCTGGCGGACGCGCGGGTGCCGTGCCCACTCCGTGGTGGCACCGCCGTTGATGTTGACCGCTGCCTGGGGTGCGCCTACTTCACTGGCGCTGGGGCCTGTGGTGCCGACCAGCGCGAGCTCGTGGATGCCGATGCCGCGATCTGGCGACGCCTGCTCATTCCAAGCTGAAGGAAACGCGTCAGGCAAGCGATGTAAGGACCGACGGCCCAGTCCGTTGAGCCGTTCGGCAGTCGGCGGTGCCACCCCGCCGCAGGCAGGCTCTCCCCATGACCACTCCCCGCTACCCGGGGATCCCAGCCATCGCTGACGGCTCTGACGCCGTCGCGCATGTCGAGACACGCCTGTCGGAACACCGAACCGATGCACGAGCGCGCAACACTCTTGAACAGCCGTTCGATTTCCTAAGTCGGAGAAAGTTTGGCGTTGATGAGATAGCGGATC
>JANNUM010000327.1:0-10615 GCA_031395235.1 Chloroflexota bacterium | reverse complement strand
GTCCTCGCGTCGACCGCGACGGATGCCGAGATCTACGCGAAGGTCGCGCTGCTGCTCGGCTCGCGTGATGCGGTGAAGTGGCTCGAGACGCGGTCACCGGGATGGTCGCTCGCCTGAGGGAAAACCAAACCGGGACCCTTGCGGGCCCCGGTCCGGCACCTTTCGCGAGCCCACCGACAAGGCGGTGGACCGGCGGACGACAACGATATCGGGGTGCTCTCCGCTACCGATACCGGTAGCAGAACGTTTGGACTAGCGCGCGGCTATTTGAGCTCGACCGTCGCCCCGGCGTCCTCGAGCTTCTTCTTGACGGCGTTCGCCTCATCCTTGCCGATGTTCTCCTTGACCGGCTTGGGGGCCCCGTCCACGAGGTCTTTGGCCTCTTTCAGGCCCAGTCCGGTGAGCTCGCGGACGGTCTTGATGACATTGATCTTGGAGGCGCCGGCCTCCTTCAGGATGACCGTGAATTCGGTCTTCTCCTCGACCTCGGCCGCGGCCGCGCCACCACCGGCGCCGCCGCCACCGGCCGCCGCGACGGCGACGGGCGCCGCGCTGACGCCCCAGCGCTCCTGCAGGAACTTGCCGAACTGGGCGATCTCCATGATCGACCAGGACTCGAGCTCGCCCGCGACCTTGTCGAACTTCCCCTTGCTTTCGGTAGCGGTTGCCATCTCTATCTCCCTTTATTGCGCGCGTGCGGTGAGCACGTGGATGAGGTTCTGGGCCGGTGCCTGGAAGAGTCCGGCGAGCTGAGCCAGCGGCGCCTGGAGGCTGCCAACGATCTGGCCCTGCAGATACGCGCGGCTGGGAAGCTTCGCGAGAACCTGAACGTCGTCGACGGACATCGTCTTCCCGCCGATGAAGGCTCCGAGGATGCGCAGCGACTTGAGGACACGGGCCTCGTCGACCATGCCCTTCGCGAGCTCGACCTCGTCGATGTTCCCGAGCGCGACCGCGGTCGGTCCGGAAAGAAGCGACGCGAGGCCGGCACGTTCCGTCTTCGCTGCGGCGCGCGTGAAGAGGCTGTTCTTCACGACGTGGAACTCGACGCCCTTCGGGCGCAGACGCTTGCGCAGGTCCTGGAGCTCGCCGACCCTCAGGCCGCGGTAGTCGGTGACGATCACCGCGGTCGACCCGCCGAGCTGTTCCGCGAGCGCGTCCACGGCGCGGCTCTTCGCCTGGATGCCGCCGCCCTTCCGTTTGACCTTGGGTCCGGTCTTGATCTTCGCCATGTCACCCCCTGAGAACTACGAAGCCCTCGTTCCCGAGCGGAAACGAGGGCCATGCGCGGCAGCACCGCGCTTGTTCTCGCCTCCGCTGGCTGGGGCGATCGCCCCATTCGATCCCGTTCGGGAACCGGCTTCTTTGGCTATGAAGTTGTGGTGATGACCAGTGTATCCGCTGGCGAGGGGCTCCGCCCTAAGGCGGAGCCCCAGCGCCCTAGCCGCAGAACGGGAACTTCTTGACCGCCGGACTGTCGATGGTCGCGACTCGTGCGAGCGCGATCGGTTGGGCCGGATCGATCTTCCAGATCGTCGATCCCGTCACGGGCACCTTCTCTTGGCAGGTCGACCCGTACGAGATCGGATTCAGGAGGCCGCCCATGTTCACCTTCTTGAGTGACTCGAAGGCCTTGACCACGCCCTCACGCGTGAGGTCACCCATCTCGACTGCCTTCTCGAGGATCTGGTGGACGACGCGGGCCTGCGTATAGCCGAAGATGAAGTAGTAGTCGGGCGGCTGGTCACCGCCGAACTTCTTGTGGTTCTCGATGAGCTCCTTCATCCCTTCGCAGCCTGTCCCGACCTCACCCCAGGCGCACTGGGCGTCGGTGACGACCCAGAGCCGTTGCGAGATGTACGGCAGGATCGGCGATGGCTGGGCAGCCGTACCGACGAGCGCGACGTGCCAGGAAGGCGCGAGGCCGATCCACTGCGGCGAGTACTGCAGTGTCGCCGCGGTACCCATGATCGTGCCGGTCGCCGCCGGTGTCGAGGCCAGGAACACGTGGTCGACGCCGGCGGCGCGCATCGCGCTGACCTGCGCGCCGAACGCGGTATCGGTCGGCTTGTACGTGGCCCGTGCGAGGATCTGGAAACCGAACTCCTTCGCCGCGAACTCGAGACCCTTCACGCCGTCGAGGCCGTAGTCATCGTCCTGGTAGACGATGCCGACCTTTGGCGAGACGCCTTTGTCCTTGAGGTACTGCGCGGCGTTGATGAACTGGGCGAGGTACGGCGCGCCGGTGGCGACGACGTACTTTTGCTTCGGCCAGTCCGAGGATAGCGTCGCCGCCGCGGTGAGGATCTTGTCCTCGTTTATCAGCGGCAGGATCGCGTTCGTATGAGCGGTCCCGAGCGACTGGGCGATCATCAGCACCTTTCCCTTGATCGCGTTGTACTGCTGCACGTGCACGTCCGGCCGGTACTGGGAGTCGACCGTCGCCAGAGTGACCTTGTAACGCTCCTCCTTCGGCAGGTTCTGGCCAACGCCGCCGAGCACCTCGTTCACGTATTGGAAGTAGACCTCGTGTCCGCGCGTGAGCGGCTTGCCGAGCACCGCGATCGGACCGGTCAGCGTGCTGATCTCCCCCAGCGTGATCGTTCGTCCCTCGACCCCGACCGCCGTCTTGACCTGCGTGCGGCACGCCGTCGCGACCAAGAGCACGACCACGATGAGCGCGAGTGTGTTCAGAGCTTTCCTCATGCCCGCCCTTTCTCTTTCCCCTTTTCCCTGTGGCGCGGATTATGTGCCCGTCATCAATACGAGAATGGCCAGGTCCGGAAGTACAGACGCAGGCGGGCCCAGATACCCGCCAGGCCGAGCGGCTCCGCGACCAGAAAGCCCACGATCAGGAGCCCGTAGATGACCTGATTCAGCACCGCGAGTGTCAATCCGCCGCCCGCCGACGACCCGCTCGCGAGGGGCAGGCCGGGGCTGAGCTGCTCGACGACGCGCGGCAGCAGCACGATGAAGAGGGCGCCGAAGATCGAGCCGTAGACCGTCCCAACCCCTCCGACGATGACCATCGCCACGAACTGCACCGAGACGAAAAGGTCGAAGCTTGCCGGAGTGACGTGCCGGACGTACGAGCCGAGGAGCGCTCCTGACGCGGCGGCATAGAAAGACGAGAGGCCGAACGCGGCGACCTTATAGCGCGCGACGTCCACACCGATCACCGAGGCCGCGATCTCGCGATCGCGAACGGCCTGGAACGCGCGTCCGGTTCGGCCGCGAGCGACGTTCTTCGCGAAGAGCGTTGCCGCGAGCAGGAGCGGCGCGACGAAGTAGAAGAACGACTGCTCGCGGCTGAGATCGAGGCCGAGGAGCGCTCCCAGGTCGGCGAGATTGACGTCACCGATGCGTGGCGACGGGATCGCGCGGCCCTGCGGCCCGCCGGTGATGACGCGGAGGTTCTGAAAGGCGTACTCACCGAGGAAGACCAGCCCGAGCGTCACGATCCCGAGGTAGATGCCCTTCAGACGCACCGCGAAGGGACCGATCGCCAGGCCGACGAGCGCGCCGACCAGACCCGCGACCGGCAGCCACACGAGGACGGGGAGCCCTAGGTCGCCACCGAGGTAACCGGCGGTATACGCGCCGAGGCCGATGAAGAACGCGTGACCCAGCGACACCTGGCCGGTGAACCCGGTGAGCAGGTTGAGTCCGATGGCGCCGATCGCCGCGATCGCCGTGAAGGTCAGGACCGACAGCCAGGCGTCGTCGAGCACGATCGGCGTCGCAGCGATCGCGACGACGAGCAGAGCGACCCAGAGACGATCGACGCGGCGCCGCAACAGCGCGAGGTGCTCGCCGTACCGTGTGCGCAGTCCCTCGGGCCGGCTCACACCCGCTCCACTTCAGGCGTGCCGAAGAGTCCATAGGGCCGCACCACCAGCACGACGATCATGAGCACGTATGAGGCGACCACATGCACGTCGTTGCCGAGCCAGGGCGCGACCCTCGGCTGGTATCCCTGCACGAGCATCTCGGTCACGCCGATGAGCAGCCCACCCACGATCGCGCCGCCCGGTGAGTCGAGACCACCGACGATGGCCGCGGGGAACGCCCGGAACGCCACGAAGCCGAGCGCAGGGCTGAGCGTCGCGGGGAACGCGGCGAGGAAGACACCTCCCACGGTCGCGGTCGCGGCGGCCAGCATCCACGAGAGCGCGTACACCCGGCGCACCGGGATGCCTACCGCGAGCGCCGCTTCGTGGTCGATGGCCGTCGCCCGCATCGCGAGGCCGTACTTCGAGCGACGGAAGAATACGAAGAACGCTGCGAACAGCACGGCGGTCGCGCCGACGGTCACGAGCGAGACAACGTTCACCTGCGCGCCGGCGAGCGTGATCGACGACGCTCCCCATGGATCGCCGATGACCCGGTCGTCGTAGCCGGCGGTGGCGGCGACGACCTGACGAAGGACGATCGCGAGGCCGATGGTGACCATCGCCACGGAGAATGTGGGCCGCCCGATCATGCGGCGCAGGAGCGACCGCTCCACGGCCCAGCCCAGCGCGGCCATCGCCACCATCGCGAATGCGGCGGCCACGTAGAACGGGAGCCCGACCTCGGTGTGGAACGCGTAGACGATGTACGCGCCGAGCAGCAGGAACTCGCCGTGCGCGAAGTTGATGACCTCGGTCGCCTTGTAGATCAGCACGAAGCCGAGGGCGACGAGCCCGTAGATCGCCCCGAGCGCGACACCCTGGGTGAGGAGCTGCAGAAGCTCGGTCACGCGGTCCGGTAGAGGCCGTCGACGAGCTCGCGGAAGCGCTCCTGCAGGATCGCCCGCTTGACCTTCTGCGTCGCGGTGAGCTCGCCGTCCTCATGGCCGAGCTCCTTCGGGATGAGGCGGAACTTCTTCACCTGCTCGACCCCAGAGAGATCGCGATTGAAGCGACGCACCTCGGACGCGATCAGCTCGATGACCTCGGGTCGCTCGGTTAGGTCGCGATAGGTGGTGAAGGAGATGCCGCGGCGCGTCGCCCAGTCGGCCACCGCATCCCGTTCGATCCCGATGAGCGCCGTCACGTAGTTCCGCCGGTCCCCGATGACGATGGCCTCTTTGATGAGCGGTGAGGCCTTGAGCATGTTCTCGATCAAGCTCGGTGCGATGTTCTTCCCCCCTGAGGTCACCATCAGATCCTTCTTGCGGTCCGTGATATGCACGTGCCCGCGCTCGTCGATGCGGCCGACGTCGCCGGTGTGAAGCCAGCCGTCGGGACCCAGCACCTCGCGCGTCGCTTCCGGATCCTTGTAGTACCCGGCGAACACGAGCCGCGAGCGGATGAGGATCTCTCCGTCCTCGGCGATGCACGCCTCCACGCCATCGACAGGCACGCCGACCGATCCGATGCGAACCTCGTCGCGTGGCGTCAGCGTCGCCGCGCCGGTGCACTCGGTGAGCCCCCAGGCCTCGCGCACGTGAATGCCGATGCCGTGGAAGAAGCGCAGCACCTCTGGCGAGATCGGCGCCGCACCGCTGACGGGAATGCGACATCGCGCCAACCCGAGCTTCCGCTGGAGCGAGCGGTAGAGCGCGAGCCAGCCGACGAAGTACACGAAGTTCCAGGGAAACGGGTAACGGCCGCGGCTCCGGATCCAGACTTCACCCAGCCGTGCGCCGACGCGGGTCCAAAAGGCGTAGCTAACGCGCTTGGGAAGGTCGGCGTCGCGCATGCGGATCTGGATACCGGCGGCCATCTTCTCCCAGATACGCGGAACGCCAAGGAAAACCGTCGGCTCCACTTCGCGCAGGTTCTCGGTCACGGTGTCGATACTCTCCGCGAAGTTCGCTGACGCACCGGACGCGAGCGGCAGGTGAACGGTGAACAGCTTCTCGGCGACGTGGCAAAGCGGGAGATAGGAGCACACGCGATCCGCGGGTGATGCGCCCCACAACTTCCCCGCGATCCGCACCGCTTCGACGTGGTTCGCGTTCGTGAGCATCGCGCCCTTGGGCGGACCGGTCGTGCCGCTCGTGTAGACGATGGTCGCGACCTCGCCGGGCCGCCGCTCGTCCACGAGTCGGTCGTAGCGCGCGGGATCCTCGGCGTGCAGCGCGCGTCCGGCCGCTTCGACCTCCTCGTAGCGGAGGAGACGCGGCTCGTGATAGCTGCGCAGCCCTCGAGCGTCGACGACGACGATCCGCTCGAGCTCCGGGCAGCGGTCGGCCACGGCGATGGCCTTGTCCACCTGCTCCTGGTCCTCGGCCACAAGGACCCGCGCGCCGGAGTGACGGAGGAGGTACTCAAGCTCCGCAGCGGGATTCGTGGGGTAGATCCCGACGGTGACCGCGCCGACACTGAGCGCTCCGAAGTCGGCGAAGAGCCATTCGGGGCGATCCTCGGAGTGGATGGCGACCCGGTCGCCGGTGCGAACGCCGAGGGCGAGAAGGCCCAGCCCGAAGGATCGGGCTCGCTCCTCGAATTCGGCCCAGGTGTGCTCGCGCCAGATCCCGAGGCGCTTCTCGCGGAGCGCGACGAACGACGCCGACTCGCGACAGCGCCAGCGGAAGAGCGAGGGAAGCGTCGCGGTCTCGTCGATGCGCATCAACTCGCGAGCTCCTGGCCGAGGTAGGCGCGGATGACGTTCGGGTCGCGCTGAACCTCGCTCGGCGGTCCCTCAGCGATCTTGCGACCGAAATCCAGGACCATGACGCGGTCCGCGAGATCCATGACCACGCCCATGTCGTGGTCGACGAGGATCTGGGCGATGCCCAGCTCCTCCTTTATGTCGAGGATGAAGCGCGCCATATCCTCGCTCTCCTCGAGATTCATCCCGGACACGGGTTCGTCGAGCAAGAGGAGGGCGGGCTCCATCGCGAGGGCGCGGCCCAGCTCCACCCGCTTCTGCAGGCCGAAGGGCAGGCTCGCCACCACCTGGTCGCGGATGGCCTGGATCTCGAGGAAGTCGATGATCCGCTCGACACGCTCGCGATTCTCCGCCTCCTCGCGGGCGGCTGGGCCGATCCAGAGGCCCGACGCGAGGATGCTCGCGCGCATGCGGTGGTGGCGGCCGAGCATGAGGTTGTCGACGACGGAGAGGCGCGGAAAGAGCTCGACGTTCTGGAACGTGCGCGCGATGCCGCTGGCGGCGATCTCGTGCCGGGCCAGCGTCGCGACATCGCGGTCGCGGAAGCGGATGCTCCCACTTTGCGGTCGGTACACGCCGGAGAGGCAATTGAGGATCGAGGTCTTCCCCGCGCCATTCGGGCCGATGATGGCGAAGAGCTCGCGTGCGAAGACGTCGAACGACACGTCGTCGAGCGCGGTGATCCCCGCGAAGGCCAGGCCGACCCGCTCCACCCGCAGCAGTGTCTCGCTCACGAGAGCCACCGCTTGCGCCGCCGGTAGTGACGCACGTCGCGGAACGAGCGACGCTTACCCTCGGTGAGACCGAGATAGAACTCGCGGACGTCTTCGTTGCCGGCGAGCTGCGCGGCAGGCTTGTCCATCACGATGCGCCCGTTCTCGAGGATGTAGCCGTGCGAGGCGATCGCAAGGGCCATCACCGCGTTCTGCTCGACCAGGAGCACGGCCGTCCCCTGCCGATTCACTTCGACGATGACATCTCGGATCCGCTGCACCACGAGTGGCGCCAGCCCGAGCGACGGCTCGTCGAGCAGCAGGAGTCGCGGGTCGGCCATGAGCGCACGGCCGATCGCGAGCATCTGCTGCTCCCCGCCCGAGAGATAGCCCGCGACACGGGCGCGGCGCTCGCCGAGGATCGGGAACAGCGCCATCACGCGATCGTAGGAGCGCCGGATGGCTTTTTGATCCGAGCGTGCGTGAGCACCTGTGCGGAGGTTCTCCTCGATCGTGAGCTCGGCGAAGATGCGACGGCCCTCGAGGACCTGCGCCAAGCCCCTGCGCACGATCGCAGGCGACTCAAGCCGATCGATGCGCTCGCCGTCGAGCTCGACCTGGCCCTTGCTGATCCGCCCGCGGTGAACATCCAGCAGTCCGGTGATGGCGCGCAAGCAGGTCGTCTTCCCCGCGCCGTTGGCGCCCAACAGGGCGACGATCGCGCCGTCGGGAACCTCGAGCGAGACGCCGCGCAGCCCGACGATGACGTCGCTGTAGACGACCTCGAGGCCCGCGACCTTCAGCACCGCTGACAGGTGGTCGTCAGGCGGGGGGTTCTCGGGGGGCAAAGCCCCCGGTGGTCGTCACGGCCCGGAGGCTAGCACCTAGACTCCCGCCGATGTCCGTGCCCCAGGCCGTGATCACTGGATGGGGCTTCTACGTGCCGTCGAGGGTGCTCACCAACGGGGACCTCGAACGGATGGTCGGGACGACCGACGCGTGGATCGTCGAGCGCACCGGCATCCGCGAGCGGCGGATCGTCGCCGACGACGAGAGCACGTGCTCCATGGCCACCATCGCGGCGGAGCGCGCGCTCGCGCGGGCCAACGTTGCCGCCGCCGACCTGGACGTGCTCATCGTCGCCACGACGACGCCCGACTATCTGTTGCCGACCGCGGCTGCCGTCGTCCAGGACCGGCTCGGCGCCCGGCGGGCCGCCATCTTCGATCTCGGCGCGGCGTGCGCCGGCTGGATCTACGGCCTAGCCGTCGCGCGCGGGCTCATCGCCGCAGAGACGGCGCGGCGCATCCTCGTGATCGGCGCAGAGACGATCTCCCGTTACGTCGACTGGACCGATCGCGCGACGTGCGTCCTGTTCGGCGACGGCGCCGGGGCCGTCGTTGTTGAACGGTCGGAAGGCGGCGGCGGGATCCGCAGCGCGGTTCTGCGTGGTGACGGCAGCAAGAGCGCGCTCCTCACCGTGCTCGGCGGTGGCTCGAAGCATCCGCCGTCCGCCGACAGCCTTCGCGACGGCATGCACTACATCCGGATGCAGGGGAGCGAGGTCTTCAAGGTCGCGGTGCCCAGCATGGCCAGCGCTGCGGAAGACGCACTCGCGGCGGCGGGCCTCGGCCTCGCGGACGTCGATCTGCTCGTGCCTCATCAGGCGAACGCGCGGATCATCGAGGCCGTCGCGAGGCGCCTGGGCCTCGATCCGTCGAAGGTCTACATGAACATCCACAAGTACGGCAACACCTCGGCGGCATCGATCCCCATCGCGCTGTGCGAAGCGGTGGAGGATGGACGCGTTCGACGCGGCGACCACCTGGTGTTCGTCGCCTTCGGCGGCGGAATGACCTGGGGCGCGGCAGTCGTCGATTGGACCGCGCCGACCGCGGTCGCGTAGCGCAGCCCTAAGCGGTTGACCTAGGGCCCGGCGCGACCCGCCAGTCCAAGCGTCGCGCCGAGATCGAGCTTCACGCTCGGCCCCTGCGTGCTCGTGAGGTGCGCGGCTCGGACGTACTGACCCTTCACGCCCGCCGGCCGTGCGCGGTTGATCGCCTCGATCACCGTCGCGAGGTTCTCGACCAGCGCCTGCTCGCTGAAGGACGACTTGCCGACGATCGTGTGGATCACCGCCGTCTTGTCGACGCGGAACTCCACGCGGCCACCCTTGGCGTCGCGCACCGCCTTGGCCACGTCGAACGTGACGGTGCCTGACTTCGGGTTCGGCATCAGACCGCGCGGACCCAGCACGCGACCGAGCTTGCCGACCTGGCCCATGAGGTCCGGCGTCGCGATGGCGACGTCGAACTCCATCCAGCCGCCTTCGATCCGCTTCGCGAGATCTTCCGCGCCGACGACATCAGCGCCGGCGGCTTGCGCTTCACGGGCCTTCTCGCCCTGCGCGAACGCGATCACGCGCACCGACTTGCCGGTGCCGTGCGGGAGTACCGCAGCGCCGCGGACCATCTGATCGGCGTGCTTGGGATCGACGCCCATGCGCAGGTGCAGCTCGACGGTCGAATCGAACTTCGCCCCGCTGGTCTCCTTGACGAGCTTCACGCCCTCTTCGGGCGGGTACTCGCGGTCGCGGTCGATCTTCTTCGCGAGCTCGTCGTACCGCTTGCCGTGCTTCTTTTCTGCCATGTCCGTCCCCTTTCGGCCCGCTAGGAGCTGATCTCCACGCCCATGCTGCGGGCGGTGCCCTCGACCATCTTGATCGCACCCTCGATGCTCGTGGCGTTCAGGTCCGCCAGCTTGGTTTCCGCGATCTTCTTCACCGCAGCGCGGCTGATCTTCCCCACCTTCTCCTTGTTCGGCTTGCCGGAGCCCTTCTCGATCCCGGCCTCGCGACGGATGAGGTCCGCGGCCGGTGGGCTCTTCGTCACGAAGGTGTACGAGCGGTCCTCGAACACGGTCACCACCGCGGGCACGACCGTGCCGGCCAGCGACGCGGTGCGCTCGTTGTACTCCTTGATGAACTGCCCCATGTTGATGCCGTGCGGGCCCAGCGCCGTGCCGACAGGCGGCGCGGCGGTGGCCTTGCCCGCCTGGATCTGGACCTTGACGACCGCTTTGATCTTCTTCGCCATCTATTTCACCAGCTTCTCGATCTGAAGGAAGTCCAGCTCGACCGGCGTCTCGCGGCCGAAGATGGAGACCAGGACCTTGACCTTGTTGCGCTCGGGGTTCACTTCGTCGACGACACCGTGCAGGTCGGTGAACGGGCCGTCCGTGACGCGCACGGCCTCGCCCTTGGTGAAGGCGACCTTGTACTTCGGCGCGTCGAGCTTGATCTG
>JANNUM010000163.1:0-1958 GCA_031395235.1 Chloroflexota bacterium | reverse complement strand
GTGGCGCGATGCCGGATGCTCGATGTGCCTCGGCATGAACCCCGACATCCTCGGGCCCGGCGAGCGCTGCGCGTCGACGTCGAACCGCAACTTCGAGGGCCGGCAGGGCCCCGGTGGGCGCACGCATCTCGTATCGCCGGCTGTCGCCGCGGCCACGGCCATCGCCGGACATTTCGCGCTGCCGGAGGACCTCGGATGAACCCTGCTCGCTCCGCTCGCGGAGGCCCGTCGTGAGGGCGGTGCGTCGCGTGACCGGGCGCGCGCTGCCGCTGGACCGCGCGAACGTCGATACCGACCAGATCATCCCAGCGCACTGGCTGAAGCGCATCGAGCGCACCGGCTACGCCGCCGGGCTGTTCGAGGCGTGGCGCCGCGATCCCGCGTTCGTGCTGAACGATCCGCGCTATGCGGGCGCGTCGATCCTCATCGCCGGCGCGAACTTCGGGAGCGGCTCCTCGCGCGAGCACGCGGTCTGGGCATTGGACGAGGCCGGCTTCCGAGCGGTCATCGCGCCGCGTCTGGCCGACATCTTCCGCGCGAACTGCCTCAAAAGCGGGCTCGTGCCGGTGGAGGTCGAGGCAGATGCGGTGACGAAGCTGTTGCGTGCCGTGGAGAGCGATCCGCTGGCTCTGATCACGGTCGACGTCCAACGCCGCACCGTCGAAGCGCCGGGCGTGCGCGCCAGCTTCGCGCTCGACGACCACGCACGCGCCCGATTGCTCGAAGGCCTGGACGACATCGCGGTGACGCTCGGGCACGCGGAGGAGATAACGAAGTACGAGTCTTCGCGAGCGACCTGGTTACCGAGCCTCGGCGACTGACGACCGCGCAGCGGCCTAGGATTTCGTCTTCACCAAGGAGGTGGTCCCATGGCAGCAACACGTCAGGCGCGCGCGAAGTGGAACGGCGATCTCGCGAAGGGCAGCGGTGAGGTCAGCGCGGTCTCGAGCGGCAAGTTCAACGGGCTCCCCGTCTCATGGGGCGCTCGGACGGAGTCGCCGCAGGGAAAGACCAGCCCCGAGGAGCTTCTCGCGGCGGCCCACGCGAGCTGCTTCGCGATGGCGCTCTCGGGGGGACTCGCAAAGAACGGCACGCCACCGGAGACCCTCGAGGTGACCTCGACGGTCACGTTCGACAAGGTCGGCGAGAACTGGACCGTCGTGTCGAGCGAGCTCCAGGTGACGGGCGTGGTGCCGGGCCTCGATGAGGCCGCGTTCGCCAAGGCTGCCGAAGGCGCGAAGGACGGCTGCCCGATCTCGCGGGCGCTCAAGAACAACGTGAAGCTTTCGGTGCGATCCACGCTCGCGCCCTAGCGGCGCCGCTACTTGACGGTGACCACCCAGAACACGCCGTAGTCCTCCATCCACTGCGCGCCTTCGATGAGCGGCCGCAGATAGAGCCGATACACGCCCGGTGTCGAAGGAGCTTGGATCGTGAACTTGAACCACGCGATCTGCCCGGGCCCGACGTACTGGGACGGCTGCACGGCGATGCGGTTGTAGTGCGGCCATCCGGTCGCGGGCGAGCCGAACATTCCGTTGCCGCCAAGTGGAGTCGCCTTGTCCTGCCCCGGCTCCGGTGACCAGGTGCCGAGGTACGCGACCTCGCCCATACGGCCCGAGACCCAGCCGAACGATCCGGTGTTCGCGTACGCGACGACCGCGGTCGACGTCTCGCCGGGGCAGAGGGTCGGATAACCGCTCTGTCCGTACCACGACGCGTGGAACCCACGCACGCCGGATGGAATGCTCGCCGGCGGAGCGAGACCTGGCCCGACGCTCCCCGTGCAACCTACGGGGGGCGTGGGCGAGGGTGACGGTGTCGGCGCTGGTGTCGCTGTGGGCGTGGGTGTAGGCGTGGGTGAAGCTGCGCCTGCGCCCATCGTCGTGAGCCGACCGGTGATGACGTCCCCGGTGCCGAGCGTCTCGCCCGCCGCGTCCACCCGATAGTTGTTCGAG
>JANNUM010000122.1:0-3431 GCA_031395235.1 Chloroflexota bacterium | reverse complement strand
CCATCAGCACCGGATCGACGAAGACCTTGTCGACCTCCCGCTGCAGCTGGGTGAGCTGATCGCTGGTCAGGACTGGTTGGACCGCGGTCAGCGGGCTGGTCATGCGCTCGACGACGACGAACTCGTCCATCTCGCTCGGATAGGTGATGAGGACCTTCATCATGAAGCGGTCCACCTGGGCCTCGGGCAGCGCGTAGGTGCCCTCGGTCTCGATGGGGTTCTGCGTCGCCATCACCAGGAACGGATCCGGCACGCGGTGCGTCTCGCGGCCGATCGTCACCTGGCGCTCCTGCATGACCTCGAGCAGCGCGCTCTGCACCTTCGCCGGCGCGCGGTTGATCTCATCCGCCAGCAGCAGGTTGGTGAAGACCGGGCCGAGCGACGTCTGGAATTCGCCATTGCGCTGGTTGTAGATGCGCGTGCCGACGAGGTCGGCGGGCACGAGGTCTGGAGTGAACTGGATGCGCTTGAACTCGCCGCTGATCGCCTGCGCGACGGTCTTCACGGCGAGGGTCTTCGCCAGACCCGGGACACCCTCCACGAGGAGGTGGCCGCGCGCGAGCAGCGCGACGATCATGCGCTCGAGCAGGTGATCCTGCCCGACGATGACCTTCTTGATCTCGAAGAGCAGGCGCTCCATCTGGCTGCCGGGACGGACACTCGTTGTCATAGCGTTCCTTCCTTACTAGTCCGGTGGGATGCCGAGCCCTGCCGATGCCGCGTCGATGGTGACCGCGAAACCCACACCGCTGAACAACGTACCTGCTGGGTTCACCAGCCCGGTGACGATACCCACAACGTCGCCTTCTTGATCCACCAGTGGCCCGCCCGAGCTCCCCGGGTTCACTGCGGCGTCGAACTGGATCATCCCGGTGATCGGCTGCGAGAGGTTGGGCGCGGTCATCGAGCGATCGAGGCCGGAGATGACACCGGTCGAGTACGAGCCGGTGAGGCCGAAGGGATGGCCGATGACGAAGGCGGGGTCACCGACCCTGAGGCCGCCTGGATTGCCCAGCGTCGCCGGCTGGAACTGCGCCGGCGGCGCGAGAGCTCGGAGCACGGCGATGTCGCGATCGGGAAGGCGGGCGACGATCTCGACCGCCGAGACCGTGCCGTCGCTGAACGTCACTTTGATGTCGCTGCTCCCATCGATGATGTGCAGGCTGGTGAGGATGTCAGCCATGTCGTCGACGATCACGCCGGCGCCGGTGCTCGGCTCGCCGCTCGCGCGCTTCGCGGTGACCTGCACGACCGAGGGCGCGACGTGCTGGTAAACGGCCACCGAGAGCAGCGGGGTCGGCTCGGGGGTCGGCTGCTCCCGCTCCGCGCGGAGCGCGACGAGACCGCCTGTCTGCACGGCGGAGACGAGGAAGGCGGTGAGGGCTACCAGCGAAATGAACGCGAGCGGCGCGCGCAGGCGTCGGGCGACGCGCTCGCGTAGTGGGAGGCGCCGCGGAGGCTCGGGCGTCGGAGCGGGCTCCGGCACGTCCCCTCGCGGGAACTGACCGTAGGGTCGATCGGACCTCGACAGCGTCATTACGGTCGACCAGTCTAGGCCCGCGTCTGGGGCGCACCTTATGAGTTGGTTAAGGAATGAGGTCTGATCTTAGTCGGTGATCGGCACCATGTAGCCCTGGCCGCGCATCGTGGCGAGGACGTTGGGCCGGCGCCAGTCATCCTGGAGCTTGCGGCGTAGGTCACGGATGTGGCGGTCCACCAGGTTGCTGTTGGGTTCAGCATCGGCGCCCCAGACGCAGTCGATGATGTCCTCGCGCGACACGACACGTCCGGCGTTCGCGATGAGCACATAGAGGAGTCCGCGCTCGAGCGGCGTCAGGTGCGGAGCGCTGCCGTTCAGGGCGATGTGACCGCTGCTGATATCGACATGCAGCTTGCCAACGTTCACACGGCCATCGAGCTCGGGGAGCCGGCCGGTAGCGCGATGGATCGCTTGGCTCGCGCGGATCACCAGCTCAGCGGGATCGAACGGCACGCGAAGGATCTCGGTGGCTCCGAGGCCGATCGCGTTGAGCGCGCCACTCATCCCGTGGTTGCGAACAAGGACGAGGACCGGCCTGTTCGACTTGACCATTTCGGCGATCGCGCCGCGGAGCCCGCTGTCGGCGGCGGATTCGTCCAAAACGGCGAAGTCTCACCCCGCCGTGCTGACCTCGGCGATCGGCATCTCGCGCGGAACAGCACGGATATGCGTGAGCGCCAGAGCGACCACACCCGCCAGGGGTGGGCGCACCACAAGCGCGACCTGGAATGGGGGACGATTCTGAACAACTGTCATGATTGGATGCGCTCACTAGACTCGTTTGATGGTCCGTAACGTAAGCGCACAAAAGGTCCGTATACGAACGTAGCGTCACGAAGCGACTTACCCACAGTCACCCCACGCGAACGCGACGTGTTGGGGCGCGTCGTTTCGGGCCTCGCCAACAAGGCGATCGCCGAGGAGATGGGGATCGGCCAGCAGGCCGTGAAGGCACACATCTCGAGACTCTTCCTAAAGTTCCGCGTCGAGAACCGGGCCGGGCTTGCGGTCGCCGCAATGAGCCAGGAGATCGATGAGCGCGCACTTGCGGTGCGCGAGCTGGAGCGGCTCGCGCGCGAGGAGCACCGCGACGCTCTGCGCACCCGAGCGAAGCTGCTGGCCTCGCTCGTCGGAAAGGATCCCGCCGTGGTCGTCGACAGGGACGCCCGGGTGCTCCTCGCGAATCCGGCGTTCCAGCGCACGTTCGTGGCCGCGCTCTATCAGGACGAGCGCGGCGTCAAACTGCCGGCCGACGCGACGCCGTTGGCTCGTGCCGCGAACGGCCAGCCGGCATCGCTCCGTTTCAAGCTCGCGAGCGGGCCGCGTAAAGGCAGCTGGTGGCACGCGACGGCCGAAATGGTCGACTTCGAGGGTCCGGGTGGTGGGGCGGTGGTCGTGTTTCGCAGGGTCCGCGGACCCGGTTGCTGACTAGCGGCTGCGATCCTCGGCCGGAAGCTCAGCCAGGCGGCCGGATCGAGCGTCGAACGCGCAGTACGCCCACCGGTTGCTGACAACGGTCAGCGTATCGGACGAGGACTTCCTCTCGCGCGACGCTAGTTCGGCACGCTTGGCCCCCCACGAGCCTTCGGCACCGTATCACGGGATCGTGATCGATGGCTGATGAGCGCTTGCGCGCCCGCGCAATGCTCGTGATCAATACGGCCGCCGGTGAACGCCGAGCGAAGCCGGAGCCGGAAGACCTCGAGCGCTGCGAGGCGATCCTCCGGGACGCCGGCTTCATCCTCGATCGTGTCGAGACCGGTTCTCCGTCGCCGAGCGCGGCCGATCTCGCGCGACGCGCGGTCGAGCAGGGCTACGAAGCGTGCATCGTCGCCGGCGGGGACGGCACGGTGGCGCCCGCGGCCTCGGCGCTGCTGGACACTTCGGTCGT
>JANNUM010000100.1:0-1696 GCA_031395235.1 Chloroflexota bacterium | reverse complement strand
GTCGGCGACGTGCTGTCGCGGATCTACGAGCGGCCGCTCGCCATACTGTCGACGCACTCTTATGCGGCCGAGGGCGGCACCGTGCGCGGCGAACTGATCGTCGCAGAGCACATGACGATGACCGCGCCCCGACTCGCCGACCGGGTGTTGCTCGTCGACGACATGGTCGATTCGGGCCACACGCTCGAAATGGTCGCGCGCACGCTGCCGCAGCGCTTCCCGCATATCCGCGAGATGAAGACCGCGGTGCTATGGTGGAAGGCCTGCTCGGTGTACCAGCCCGACTTCCACGTCGCCCACCTGCCGGACAATCCCTGGATCCACCAGCCCTTCGAGGTTTACGACAACCTGCGGCCGGAGGGCCTTCGCGCACGCTTGAGCGCGCGCGAAGCGGGTTGAGCGTTCAGAGTTCAGCGTTGGGCGTGAAAACCCGTACCGCACGCCGAACGCTCAACGCCGAACGCTCAACCAACAAGATGACGCCCGCTTTTCGCGGGCGTCGTCGAGAATGGTGCCCAGAAGAGGACTCGAACCTCCACAGTCTTGCGACCGCTAGGACCTGAACCTAGTGCGTCTACCAATTCCGCCATCTGGGCGATGAGGACTGCATAGTATACAACGAGTTAGACCCGAAGCACCCCGACGCTGGCGGGCGCCGATTGACGCAGTCGCGGAATTGCCCTTTAGTGCAGCCAGCACCGACTTTCGCGCCTCCGACACCCCCATGGCCAACAAGAAAAAGATTTCCATCGCTGACGCGATACCCGACCGCAGCGGCGACGACCAGGAGCAGATTCTCGCCGCACTGCGCATCGCGGGTGTTCCGCTGACCCGCGACGAACTCGCCGAGCGTGCCGGCGTTTCCGAACGCGATCGTGGCAGCTTCGACCAGGCGGTCGACGGACTGGTGCGCGCCGGCGACGTGCTCGTCAATCGCAAGGGGGGCATTCTCGTCGCGGAAAAGCTCAACCTCGTGCGCGGCACCGTGCAGGGCCATCCCGACGGCTTCGGCTTTCTCGTGCTCGACAGCGGCGGAGACGACCTGTTCCTCTCACCCCGCGAAATGCACAAGATCCTGCATGGCGACCGGGTAAGCGCACGCGTCACCGGGCAGGACCGTCGCGGCCGCCCGGAGGGTGAAATTGTCGAAGTGCTGGAACGCACGAACCGCGAAATCGTCGGGCGCCTGCACGAGGAACGCGGCGTCTGGTTCGTCGAAGCCGAGAATCGGCGGATCAGCCAGGACATCCTGATCCCCGCCGGCGAACGCGGCAACGCCAGCTCCGGCGAGGTTGTCGTCGTCGAACTGACCGGTCAGCCGTCCGCGCACAGCGAAGCCATCGGCCGGGTGAAGGAGGTTCTCGGACGCGCGACCGACCCGGGCATCGAGATCGAGATCGCGCTGCGCAAGCATTCGCTGCCGTTCGAGTTCACCGCCGCCGCGCGGCGCCAGGCCGGGCACCTCCCCACGGAGGTGCGGCCGGCCGACCGCAAAGGCCGCGAAGATCTCACGGCGCTGCCGCTGGTCACCATCGATGGGGAGACCGCGAAGGACTTCGACGACGCGGTCTACTGCGAGAAAAAGGGACGCGGATTCCGCCTGCTGGTGGCCATTGCGGACGTCTCGCACTACGTCGCGGACGGCGACGGGCTCGACGTCGACGCGCGCGAGCGCAGCACCTCGGTGTATTTTCCG
>JANNUM010000094.1:0-1692 GCA_031395235.1 Chloroflexota bacterium | reverse complement strand
CGGTGCGCGCCGGGGTGGAGCTCGATCGCGTCGTCGTCGTGCGCGCGCGCGACGTCGCCGAGGTGCTCCTAGCCGGTGCAGCGGCGCTGCGCAGCGAGGGCTTCCGTCTCGCGGTCGTGGATGTCGGGCCATCGTTCGCGTCGCGCTGCGACGTGGACGACCTTGCCCCGCTGCTGCCGGTGGTACGCGGGTCGCCCGCGGCACTGCTCGTGGTGGCGGAAGAGCGCGGTCGGCGGACGGCGCTTCCGATGGTGCGTGTCGAACCGCTCGACTGGCGCGAGCGGTTCGGTCGCACCGTCGGATGGTCGTTCACGGCGGGCGCGCCGGCGTCGCGCGAGCGCGCGCTGTTCGTCGTCACCGCGCTCGGCGCGGACGCGAGCGATCTCGGCACGCGCGCCGAGATCGCGGAGCTGGCGAGTTGATCGCCGCGGTCGCCGTGCGCGACGCGACCGAGACGCTGCATGCGCGCGCTCTCATCACGCTGCGCGCGCTGCTCCCGCACGTCGGCGTCATCGCGACCGGAACGTTCGCTTGCGATCTCGCGGGCACCGAACGCGTTCTCGGGGCGCCTTCGCGCATCGCGCGACGGATCCTCGAGCGCCTCACGCGCATCGGCGCGCACGCGTCGGTGGGCGTCGCGCTGACGCCCTTCGCCGCGCGCGTCGCGGCGGACCGCACCGCACCGGGCGAGACGCGCCTGGTGACCGATGCGCGCGAGTTCCTGACGCCACTCCCACTCGACGTCCTGCCATTCGACGAGAAGCTGCGCGAGGAGCTCGGTCTGCTCGGCCTCGTGACCGTCGGTGACTTCGCCGGCCTGCCGCGCGGTGCGGTGTTCGACCGCTTCGGACGCGGCGCCGCGCGCGCACACGCGCTCGCGCGAGCCGAGGACGAGGAGCGCGTGCACGCCGATCCACCGCCGCGGCGGATCTACGCGCGACGCCTCTGGGAAGAGCCGCTCGCCTCGCGCGAGCAGCTGGTGTTCGCGCTGCGCACCGCGCTCGATGAGATCTCTACCGCACTCGCCGCCGACGGGCTCGCCGCGCTGCGCCTGGCGGTGAAGCTTGACCGCGAGGACGACGAGCCACTGCGTCTCGAGCGCTCCGTCCTGCCACCCACGCGCGAGAGCGCCGCGCTGCTGCGCTCGCTGCGCTGGGCGCTCGAGGAGCGCGCGCACATCGGACGCGTGATCGGGTGCGCGGTCGAGGTGCGCGAGGCCGAGCCTGCGCGCGGCCGGCAGATCGGACTCTTCGCCGCGGACGGCGCGCGCTGGGAGGAGGCGATCGCGAGCACGCGCTACCTGCGCGAGAAGCTCGGCACCGGACGCGTGCTGCGCGCGCGCGTCACCGATGCCGACGCACGACTGCCCGAGCGTGCCGCCCAGTGGAAGGAGGTCATCTCGTGACGCGTCTTGCTCAATCTCTCGGCTTCGCCGAGGAGACTCGCTCAAGGCTGGTGGAATTCGCTCCTCGCGGCAAAGCCGCTCGTCGCTGATGACTCGTCTTTTTGCCGATCCGATCCCGGCACGCCTCGTGTGGGACGAAGGGGAGCTGACGCTGCTGCAGATCGCGGGTCGGCGTTTCACGGTCGTCGAGGTCATGCGCCGCTGGCGCGTCGAGGCCGAGTGGTGGAAGGGTGGACCCGCGCGCGACTACTTCACGCTGCGCACCGCGGATGGCATGGTCTGCGACG
>JANNUM010000051.1:0-2809 GCA_031395235.1 Chloroflexota bacterium | reverse complement strand
CAATTGGCAGAGCAGCGGTTTTGTAAACCGCAGGTTCCGGGTTCGAGACCCGGGGTCGGCTCCGCGGTCGGCTTAGGTCGTCGTTACGGGTTCGTGAGTGACTGAAAGAACGCCTTGGTCGCGATAGGGTTGATCGTCCTGCCGTAGTCGTGCGTCTTCTCCTGCCCGCCGCCGACCATGGCGATGCTGAATGCCTCACCCCATGACTCCTGAGGCTGAACGATCCATTGCGCCATGCCCGTCCTCGTGGCGGCCTCCGCCGCTGCTTGCTGCCACGTACCGGGGAACCCACGGAACGCCCAGTACCTCGCGCGCCAATCGATGCTCGCGTCCTTGCGTTGCAGCAGCGCTTCGTAGGCATGCCCGATCTCGTGGTACGCGGTCCTCGGAGTCATCACGAAGTCCTCACGGACGGTGAAGATCGGCTGCCCGGTAGCGGTCAGGCCGCGGAAGAACGCGTTGCCGTCCTCATCAGCGGCGAAATCGAAGTCGATCTGAGGCGTGGGCGGCAGGAGCGGGAACGCCAGACGCGCCGCGAAGTAATAGGGGTACAGCTTCTCGCCCGCGGCCCGCGTCGTCGGCTGCGGCATTTTCGTGCGCGTCGGTGGTGGCGGCGCCGTCGGTGCCGGCGTTGGCGCTAGCGTCGGCGTCGGGGTTGGGGTCGGAGACGAGGTTTCTGGTATGAGCGTGAACGTCGGTATGGCAGTGGTCGGCACCGGACTCGGGCTCGTCACCTGTGGCTGCGGCCACGCCGAGGCTCCGACAACGCCCAGGACCACACCGACGAGGAGGGCCCCAAGGACCGCAGCGACGGCATTCCGCCTGGGGATCACACAACAAGCGTAGGGCTGGCGCGGCTCCGGCCCGTCTCACTGCCGGAGCGACCGCGGCGGGACGAGGGCCAGCTTAGTCAATCGGCCGCTATGCCGGTTCAGTCCTACCGAATTCCGTCTATGCTCCGGCCGTGTCGGAACTGCCGTCGCGCACGCTCCGGATCGTCGTCGCGGACGACCATCCATCGATCCGCGAGAACCTGCGCTATCTGCTGAACGCCGAGCTGGGCTTCGTCGTCGTCGGCGCCGCTAAGGACGGTCACGACGCGCTGCGCTTGGTGCACGCGACGCATCCCGACGTGATCGTCGTCGACTCGGACATGGGCGATCTCAAAGGACTCGAGGTCGCAGCGACATTGCGACGAGACGGAAGCCGCATCGGCATCGTCCTTTACACCCTCGATGGCGATGCATGGGTCGGAGCCAAGGAGAGCGGTGTCGATGCCTGCGTCACCAAGGATTCGCCGGCATCGGTGCTCATCGACGCGATCCGCGGCGCGGCGCGATCGTTATCTACACCGCCGGTCCAATAGACCGCTAGCTAGCATTTCGGCCGTGGCCCACGTCTTGCCGACGCTTGGGTGTGACCTTCAAGCCGGATGCCCAGCTCGACCCGTCGCAGGTCGAAGACCGGCGCGGTCGTGGCGGAGCGGGCGGGCCAGTCATCGCCGGTGGCGGTGCGGTCGGACTCATCATCCTCATCGCGGCTCTCCTTCTCGGCGTCGACCCCACGGGCCTGATCGACACGTCCACCCAGCCGCCGATCGAAGGCGCGCAATCGGTTCAGGAGTGTCGCACCGGCGCGGACGCGAACAAGCGCGCGGACTGCCGCGTCGTCGGCTTCGTCGACAGCGTGCAGAAGTACTGGGACGACGAGTTCAACCGACGCGCTGCGACGTATTCACCGGCGACGACGGTGATCTTCACCGGTTACGTCGAGGCCGCGTGCGGCACCGCGAGCGGGGCGCAGGGCCCGTTCTACTGTCCGACCGATCAGAAGGTCTACCTTGACCTCAGCTTCTTCGACGAGCTCGAGTCGCGTTTCGGCGCGAAGGGCGGGCCTTTCGCCGTGGGGTATGTCATCGCGCATGAATACGGGCACCACGTGCAGGACAAGCTCGGCCTGCTGAACTCCGGCTCGAGCGCGCGCGCGTCAGTGCGTGTGGAGCTTCAAGCCGATTGCCTCGCCGGTGTGTGGGCGAAGAACGCTGCCAACACCGGCTATCTGCAGCCGCCGACGGACGCGGAGATCGCGCAGGCGCTCGATGCGGCGGCCGCGGTGGGCGACGACCGCATCCAGCAACAGACGCAGGGCCGCGTGACACCCGAGAGCTGGACGCACGGATCTTCAGAGCAGCGCCAGTTCTGGTTCAAGGCCGGCTACACCAGCGGCAACATGGATCGCTGCGATACCTCGGGTGTCTGACTAGATGACGTTCAGCTCTTCGGAGCGCTTGCGACCGCGCCCTTTGCGGGCTCCGGGGCCCTGGGCGAAGGTCGAAGCGCCGGACAGGGTGGTCGTCGCCACGTGCCGGTAGTCGTGCACTTCGAGCTCGTGGGCGTCGCGTCGGGACGCGGCCTCACGCAGCGCCTCCATGGAGTCCTGATGGCTCAGGCTGAAGACGGATTCGCAGTCAGGATCGGCGCGGCAGGGGAGTCCAGAAGTTCTCATCACCTATATAACCCCCGAGACGGGCAAAACGTTCCATGAAGGCGAGGGGTCGCTTAACCGCTCAGCGGTCGACCTCGTCCTCGCGGGGCCATTTGAAGCGGTCCAGGCCGGCCCGGGTGATGCCGCCGGTGCGATACCAGAGATGGTTCTGGGTGGCGCCGGCCGGGCAGTAGGCCCAGCCCCCCTCGTCGTGGATGTTGAACGGCGTCGATTGATCGGGGGGCGGCGTGTTGCGATGCGCCTCTCGGACGCAGATCCATTGGATGAGCCCACCGTCCACATTGGGAACGGTACCGCAGCCTAG
>JANNUM010000039.1:0-2496 GCA_031395235.1 Chloroflexota bacterium | reverse complement strand
CCTAGCGTCAGTCCCGATGGCTCTCGCGCTCCTCCCGATCATCCTTCCGGCCCCGATCCCGGGGCCCGCTTCGCGTTCGGGAGGCTGAGCCGGACCTAGCAACCGCACCCAGGCACCGCAAACGGCCTCCCAGAACGGGAGGCCTTTCTGTTCCCTTGAGGACGTGGCAGGACATAGCAAGGAGTGAGATGGCGACTCGACTGGCGAACAGTGAACGGGACCGTCTGAACGAGGTCTTCGGCTCGTTCATCGACGAGACGATCGGCATCGTGGCGCGGCAGACGCGCGACACGGTCTCGTTCGCGGTCGGCTCCCCGGCCCGCGAGGCACTCGATCTCGTCGGAGCGGACGATCTCGCCGCGACGGTGATCCGTCGCGAGGGCGCGAGCGCGCTCGGCTACACGATGACCGAGGGCGAGCCCGAGCTCCGCGCCGCGATCGCCACGGCCGCGCGCGCGCGCGGGATCGCCGCGGATCCCGATGAGGTGCTTGTCAGCGCCGGCGCGCTCCAGGCGATCGACCTCGCGTGCCGCGTCTATCTGCGACCCGGCGACGTCGTCGTCGCGGAGTCGCCGGCATTCGCGAACGCGCTGTCGGCGTTCCGCAATCACGGCGCGCGCGTCGTCGAGGTCGCCGTCGATGACGACGGGCTCGATGTGGCCGAGGCCGCGCGCGTGCTGCGCCGCGATGGGCTCGCGCCGCGCATGTTCTTCATCGTGCC
The DNA here is from genome assembly GCA_031395235.1 of Chloroflexota bacterium. GTDB lineage: Bacteria > Chloroflexota > Limnocylindria > P2-11E > P2-11E > CF-39. The sequence goes on along the minus strand of JANNUM010000039.1, from coordinate 1,775 downwards.
GAACTTCCAGAACCCGACCGGCGAGACGATGTCAGATCGCCGGCGCGACGCCCTGCTCGCGCTCGCCGCGACCTACGGCGCAGTGGTCATCGAGGACGATCCGTACGGCCTCCTTCGTTACCGCGGCACGGATATCGCGCCGCTCGCCGCGCGTGACTCCGCCGCGGAGGTCGTCTCGATCGGCAGCTTCTCGAAGACGTTCCTGCCGGGTCTGCGCGTCGGATGGGTCATCGCTGACCGCGCCGCGATCGGGCGCATGGCCGCGGCGAAGCAAACGATGGATTCGTCGACCGGCACGCTCGGACAGCGCATCGTGCTTGAGTTCGAACGCCGCGGCGGCGCTGCCGCGCATGTCGCGAAGCTGCGCGAGATGTATCGCGCCAAGCAGGAGCGCGGACGCGCCGCGCTCGAGCGCGAGTTCGCGGGGACCGGCGTGCGCTGGAACGATCCCGACGGCGGCTTCTATTTCTGGGTCCGGTTACCTCGCGGCATGAGTGCGCGAGCACTTTTGGGCGTCGCGCTGGAAGAGGGCGTGGCGTTCGTCCCCGGAGACGCCTTCGCGATCGCGCGCGATCACTCCGAGGCGCTGCGCTTTTCGATCAGCGGCCCCACGCTCGAGCGCATCGACGAGGGTGTCCGGCGGCTGCGCCGTGCCTTTGATCGGGTCGCATCATGACCGTCGTGGAGAAGCCGACGCTCACCCGCGCCGCGGTCGTGGAGGCCGCCGCTCGCATTGCGCCGCACGTGCGACGCACGCCGACCGAGCGCTCACCGGCGCTGTCGCAGCTCGCCGGCCGCGAGGTGTACCTGAAGCTGGAGAACCTGCAGCGCACCGGCGCGTTCAAGATCCGCGGCGCGCTGAACGCGCTCACGCGTCTCGATGCCGCGAAGCGCGCCGCCGGTGTCGTGACCGCGTCCGCGGGCAACCACGGCCAGGGCGTCGCGTTCGCCGCGCAGCTCATCGGCGCGCCCGCCACGGTCGTGTTGCCGCAGGGCGTCCCGCTCGCGAAGCTCACCGCGATCCAGCGCAGCGGGGCCGAGACCGTGCTCGCCGACGGCGGCTATGACGAGGCGCACGCCGTCGCGCTCGAGATCGCCCGCGAGCGCGGACGTACCTACGTGCATGCCTTCGACGACGACGACGTCATCGCCGGTCAGGGGACCGTCGCCCTCGAGCTCCTCGAGGACGCGGACGAGCTCGACACGCTGGTGGTGCCGGTCGGCGGCGGCGGGCTAATCGCGGGGGTCGCGCTCGCGGCGTCGGAGCGAAAGCCGCGCCTCCGGATCATCGGCGTGCAGTCGGAGAGCGCGTCGGCGTTCGCGGAGTCGTTCCGCGCGGGCCGCGTCACCGAGCGGTCCGCCGCGACGATCGCCGACGGCATCGCGGTCCGCCGCCCGGCAGAGCGGACGCTCGCGATCGCTCGCAAGTACGTCGACGACGTGATCACCGTCAGCGATCAGGCCATCGCGCGCGCCATCGTGGTGCTCCTCGAGCGGACGAAGATGCTGGCCGAGGGCGCGGGCGCCGCGGGCATCGCGGCCGTCCTCGAGGCCAACGGCCACGTTGGCGGGCAGCGCGTCGGTGTCATCGTTTCCGGTGGAAACATCGACCCGAACCTGCTCGGCAAGGCGCTGCAGCAGGGTCTTGCCTCGGCCGGCCGCTATCTCGCCTTCCGCACCTGGCTCGACGACCGGCCGGGGATGCTGCACGAGCTCACGGGCATCTTGACGGCGGAGCGCATCAACATCCTGCACATCGGCATCCATCGCCTCGG
>JANNUM010000549.1:0-1514 GCA_031395235.1 Chloroflexota bacterium | reverse complement strand
CTGCTTGGCCTCGTCGCGGTCGCTGCTGTGGAGCGCAACGTAAATGAGGTTGTGGTCTTCGCCGGCGACATTCGCCTTGTTGCCGAGACTCTCATTCAGCGCGCGGCTTTCGAGGTAGAGCGCGCGCGCCTCGTCGAGCCGTCCCTCCCACACAAGATCAAATCGATTCGCAGCCGCTGAAATCACGCTTGAAGCGACGACACTGTGCGTGCCCAGCGGCTGACACGATCGGCGAACACGTCCTCGACGCCTACGAAGCCGTGATCACCGCCCTCGACAATCTCAACTCGTCGCTGTTCAGCTGAGCGAGCGTTGCGCTCGATCACTGCTATGTCGTCTGCGGTCGCGGTGTCGTCCTTGGAGCCGTAAATCGCCAAGACGCCGCAGCGCAGACGCGCGATAGCCGGGTCCGTACTTTCGACACCGAAGAGGTCGAACGTTCGACCGCGCCAACTGTGGTAAGTCTGGGCGCTCGTCGTGCCCAGAAGCGTGTCCACGTCGCTCCACGGAAGGAGCTCGAGGCCCCTGCCCTGCTCGACGAGGGCCGCCGCGAGTTGCGCGCGCTCGGGATCCTGCCGCGTGTAGCGGCGCACCGGAGCGGATGCGACCACGACAGCGCCGACCCGCGGGTCCGCGCTCAAAGCTTGGTAGTGCACCGCCTTGAGGCCGCCGAAGCTGTGTCCGATCAGGATGAGCGGCCGCGCGCGACGAGCATGGGCGAGGGTGATCCACGCTGCGAGATCACGCGGCGACTCGTCGAAGCGCTCGTACCAGGCGCCTCCGATCATCGTCTGGCCATCCTTTCGAAAGAGCCAGGTCGCGAGATCGTGGCCGCGCGTGTTCGCCGCAAGGCACGCATGACCCCGCACGGCGAATGCCCGAGCAATCCGCGTGGTGAATGGCAGGTTCGCGCTCACGGTGTAACCATGGATGAACACGGCGGTCGGCCCCGTCTCGACTTCGGGCAGCGTGAGGGTGCCTTGCAGCAGGACGCCATCCTCGGCGTCGGTGTACACGGTCTCCTCGCGCCATTGCTGCTCTAACCGCTGGCTCACTCGTTCATCCCCTTGTCAACCACGATGGCGCATTTTCCGACCGGCGCGCCAGTCGCTCAGTTCTTGAGACTGCCAACAGTCATCGGAGAACTTCGCTCATGCAGCGTAGGGGGTCTGGAAGAGCTGCTTTCATGGCGCGGCGCGATCGCCGGTTTGGGGACGAACGGTCCTTCGGCACGTTCCTCGGAGGACTGCCACGCCTCTAACGCGCAGCCACGCTCAAATATGGGAACAGTGGCCGATTGTAACCACGTTCATGGTCGCGGAGAGGATCGAGAAGCGCGTGCTGCAGATGATCTTCAGCGAGATCCGCGCTGATCACACCGTCGACGGGCTGAAGATCGAGTTCAGGCCGAGGCCGATCTGGGAGCTCTACGTCGAAGCGGTTCTGGCGCGACAGCGGCAAGAGCAGGACACCCTCACGCCTGTACTACTTCGGAGCGGAAGACGGGACTCGAG
>JANNUM010000544.1:0-3507 GCA_031395235.1 Chloroflexota bacterium | reverse complement strand
CCGCATCAAGGGCGCCGCGGCGCGTCTGCGCGCGGGTCGCACTGAGCTCTGCGAGCTCGGCATCGGCGGTACCGCGGCGGGCACCGGACTGAACGCCGATCCGCAGTTCCGCGAACGCGTGTGCCGTCATCTCGCCGAGTGGTACGGCGAGCCGATCGTGCCGGCGAAGGACCTGTTCGCGTCGATGCAGTCGATGGCGGCGTTCGTCCGCATCTCGAGCGGGATGCGCACGGCGTCGATCGAGCTCTCGCAGATCTGCAACGACATCCGCATCCTCGTGTCGGGTCCGCGGACCGGATTCGGCGAGCTCGTGATCCCGGCGGTGCAGCCGGGCTCGTCGATCATGCCTGGCAAGGTGAATCCGGCGATGGCCGAGATGGTCAACCAGGTCTGCTTCCAGGTCATCGGGAACGACACGACGGTGGCGTGGGGCGCGCAGGCAGGGCAGCTCGAGCTCAACGTGATGATGCCGGGCATCAATTACGCGGTGTGCTTCTCCGCGACGATCCTAGCGAACGCCGTTCGCCAGCTTCGCGTCAAGACGATCGAGGGCATGCGCGTCGACGAGGAGCGGGTGAAGGAGCTGATGGACGCGAGCCCGCCGCTTATCGCGACCGCGCTTTCGCCGCACATCGGTTACGCGAAGGCCGCCGATCTTGTGAAACGCGCGCTCGCCGAGCGGCGCTCGCTCATCGACGTCGCCCTGGAGGAGAAGGTCCTGCCCGAGGAGAAGCTGCGGAAGATCCTCGATGCTCTGCCGATGACCAAGGGCGGGGTGCAGTGATCAGACCGCTTCGGCGAGCTCCGGCATGTTGCTGCGGCGGGCGCGCAGCCGACCGACGATCCTGCGCGTGAGCGCGTCCATCGCCGCGTAGCCCGCGCCGATCCCGGTCGGCGGATTGCCGGTCGGGAGCATCAGTCCCGGCAGCACCGGCGCCCAGCGCCAGATGCCGAGACCGGTGCCGTACAGCTCGAGCGCCGTGGTCATCGCGAAGCTCACCGCGTAGAGCAGCGGGTAGCGGCCGCGAACGATGAAGCGGATGAAGATCGCCCAGGTGACGAAGCCGAGGAGGTCGGGGAGCGGCGGGCGCGCGAGCCCGTACAGCATCCACAGCGTCGCGCCCGCGGTGACGGCGATCACGATGCGGCGCGCGTGGCGCTCGAGGAGCGGCAGCGACGCGACACGCAGCGCGGCGAGATAGAACAGCCCGTGACCCGCGGGAACATAGAGCGGGAGATTCTCGAGGCGGTAGCGGTACGCGCCCCACACGATCGAGCCGATGATCTCCAGGAACGTCGCGAGCCCGACGAGCACGGCGACCTGCACGCGGATCGCCGGGGGCTGAAGCCACAGCGCGATGGCGAGGAACGCCCACGCCGTGAGACCGAGCGCGGACTGCTCCAGCGCGGATGTCGTGCGGTCGAGCGGAAGCGCGATCGCGACGAAGAGTCCGAATCCGAGTGCGTACGCCAACGAGCCGCGCACGCTCATCGAGCGCACCGTCAGCTGATGCGGATCGACTTGATCTTGTCCCCGATCTTGACGCCCGCGACGACGTCCATCCCAGCCGTCACCTGCCCGAAGTTCGTGTACTGCTTGTCAAGGAAGCTTGAATCCTTCTTCACGATGAAAAACTGGGAATCGTTGTTGAACGCCGCGTCCTGACCGCGCGCGATGCCGGCCGCGCCGAGCTTGAAGCTGAGGTCGTTGTACTCGCTGGGCACGCGGTCGCCACCGGTGCCGGTGCCCTTGGGATCGCCGCCCTGGACGACCCAATCCTCGACGCGGTGGAAGACGAGGTTGTCGTAGAAGCCGCTTCGCGCCTTGCCCACGAAGCGCTCGACGGTCTGCGGTGCCTTGTCGCCTCGGAGCGTGAAGGTGAACGAGCCGCCCTTGGCGAGCTCGACGGTCGCCTGTGTCGCTTTGGCGCCAGGTGTCGGAGTGGCCGTGGCAGTCCCTCCTGTTTTCGTACCGCCGCTCTGCGCGGTCGAGCCGCAGGCGGCCAGCGCGATGCTGGCCGCGGACGCGCGTAAGAGCGAACGACGCTTCATTTCGTCACGACGATAAGGGCTGTCGCCCTTGGAGGCGTCGACGCCGCAAGAGGGTTAGCCCTTATCGTCATGGTCCCGATGCCCTCCTTTCAGGCGCCCCGCGGCACGCGGGATCTGCTCCCCGAAGAAGCGGCCGCGATGGATGCGCTCCAGGCCGTGGTGCAGGCGCGCGCGCTGCGGTACGGCTATCCGCGGATCAGCACGCCGATCATCGAGAACCGCGAGGTCTTCGTGAAAGGGGTGGGTGAGGGGAGCGACATCGTCGGCTACGAGATGTACGAGGTCGGGCAGCGCGGCGAAGGTGGGCTCACGCTCCGGCCGGAGGGCACGGCGGCGGTCACGCGCGCGCTGCTGGAGAACGGCCTCCACAAGGCACCCCGGCCGATCCGTCTCTTCTACTGGGAGCCGATGTTCCGTGGGCAGCGCCCGCAGCTCCTGCGCTTCCGTCAGTTCTGGCAGTGGGGCCTCGAGTGCTTCGGCGCTCCCGACGCCGCCGCGGACGTCGAGGTCATCGACTTCGCGAACGGACTGTTCGCGGAGGTCGGTCTTACCGCATTCGAGCTCGAGGTCAACACCATTGGTGACGAGTCCTGTCAGGCGAAGCTCAAGACCGCTCTCGGCGAGTACTTCGCGAAGCACCGTGAGGCGCTGAGTCCGCAGTCACAGCAGCGCCTGGACACGAACGTGCTCCGCGTCATGGATTCGAAGGAGCCGCAGGACCGCGAGATCATCGCCGGCGCTCCGAAGATGAAGGGCGTCCTCTGTGATGACGACAAGAAGCACTTCGCGGAAGTGCAGGACGGCCTCACGCGTCTCGGGATCGCGTACAAGGTCGTCGACACGCTGGTCCGCGGACTCGACTACTACACGCGCACCGTGTCGGAATTCATCCTCACCGATCCCGAATACCGAAAGTCGGGCGACATCGCCGTCGCCGCGGGGGGTCGCTACGACGGGCTGGTGCGGCGCATGGGAGGGCCGGATCTGAGCGGCACCGGCATCGCCGGCGGCGTCGATGTCCTCTATTACGCGCTGAAGCAGCAGGGAGTGAAGGTGGCGGAGGAACCGAAGGCAGACGTCTACGTCGTGTCGGCGCAGCCGGACGACGTCGCCGACCGCACGCAGCTGGCGAACCCGCTGCGCGATGCCGGCTTCACCGTCGCGATCGATTACTCGGCGCGCTCCCTCGACAAGCAGCTGGAGGGCGCGATCAAGCACGGCGCGCGCGTCGCCGTCATCCGGGGCACGGAGGAGGCGCGTGGTGGCCACGTCATCGTGCGCGATCTCGTGAAGAACGAGAAGCGCGTCACGCGTCTCGCCGCGGTCGTGACCGAGGTCGGCCGGCGCGTCCCGAGACACCCGCGCCCAACACTCTGGAAGCCGCCGAGCGACCCCGACGACAACGAGCCCGGGGCAGCCGGCGAGGCGCCATATCTCAAGGATCCGCCCTGATGT
>JANNUM010000526.1:0-2854 GCA_031395235.1 Chloroflexota bacterium | reverse complement strand
GCGGAGTACGTGCGCATCAACGCCGAGTACATGACGTGAGCGACGTTCTGGTGCTCAAGATCGGCGGCTCGGTCCTGGGCGAGGAGGCCGCAGCGCTCGACGTCGTCGCTGCGCTCCACGATTCTGGTCATTCGCTCGTCGTCGTGCACGGCGGCGGTCCGCTCGCGACGGAATGGTCGGGTCGGCTCGGCCTCGAGACGCGTTTCGTGCGCGGACTGCGCGTCACCGACGCGCCGACGCGCGACGTGGTGCTCGCGACCATGGCCGGGCTCGCGAACTCGCGGATCGTCGCGACGCTCATCGCGCGCGGCGTGCCGGCGGTCGGGCTCTCGGGCATCGACGGCGGGATGCTCCGCGCGGAGCGCGAGGAGGCCGAGCTCGGATTGGTCGGCCGCGTGACCCTGGTCGACAGCGCGCTGCTCGAGGAGCTTCTGGAGGCCGGGCGCGTCCCGGTCGTGGCCCCGGCCGCGCTGGATAAGAAGGACGGAGAGGTGCTCAACGTGAACGGCGACGCGGCCGCCGGCGCGCTCGCCGCGAGCCTCGGCGCGCGGCTGCTCGTGTTCGTGACCGACGTGCCGGGCGTGCGCTCGAAGGACGGCAAGGTCATCGCGTCGCTCGACGCGACCAGAGCGAAGGCGCTCGTGGACGACGGCACGATCGAGGGCGGCATGGTGCCGAAAGTCGAGGCGTGCCTGATCGCCGCGAGCGCTGGCTGCCGGTCCGCGATCGTCGCGGCGCGCGGCGCCGACGCGATCGAGAGACTGCTTAGCGGCGAGCAGGTCGGGACCGTCTTCGAGGCCGCGGCGTGAGGGAAGCGCTCGCGCGCAAGCACCATCGGCAGCAGGCGCTGGTGCGCCTGGTGCGGCACCAGCGCCTCGCCACGCAGGAAGAGCTGGTCCGCGCCCTCAAGGGTGCGGGTGTCCCGGCGACGCAGGCCACCGTGTCGCGCGACATCGCCGAGCTCGGCCTGGTGAAGGTCGCGCGCGACGGCGCGCACATCTACGCGCCGCCGACCACCGTGAGCCAGGGCGGCGGCACGGATCGCCTGCGCCGCTTCAGCGAGGACTATCCGGTGGAGGCCGCGGTCGCGGCGAACATGGTCGTGCTGCGCTCCTCGCCGGGCACGGCGAACGCGCTGGGCGCGGCGCTCGACGCGTCGGGGCTCGGCGAGATCCTCGGCACGCTGGCCGGCGACGACACCGTCTTCGTGGCGACTGCGACGGAGCGGCATGCCCGCTCCCTGCTCACGCGTCTCACCGCGTTCGGCATCGCTCGGAGGGAGAAGGCATGACACGCGGGCAGACCTGCGTCCTCGCGTACTCGGGCGGCCTCGACACCAGCGTGGCGGTGGCCTGGTTGCGCGAAACGCACGGCTTCGAAGTCGTCACCTGCACCGGCGACCTGGGCTCGGTGCGCGATCTCGAGCAGATCCAGAAGAAGGCGATCGCGAGCGGCGCGCGCAAGGCGATCGTGCAGGACGCGCGCGACATCTTCGTCCGGTTCTTCGTCTGGCCGGCATTGCAGGCGGGGGCGCTCTACGAAGAGCGTTATCCGCTCGCGACCGCACTGGGCCGACCGCTGCTCGCGAAGCTGCTCGTCGACGCCGCCCGCGAGGAGAACGCGCGCTTCGTCGCGCACGGCTGCACCGGCAAGGGCAACGATCAGGTGCGCTTCGACCTCGCGGTCGGCGCGCTGGCGCCGGACCTCAAGGTGATCGCGCCGATGCGCGGCGGCATGAACATGACGCGCGACGAGGAGATCGAGTACGCGCGCGAGCGCGGCATCCCGGTGGAAGCCACGAAGCAGAGCCCGTACAGCGTGGACGAGAACCTTTGGGGGCGGTCGGTCGAGGCCGGCGTCCTCGAGGATCCGTGGGGCGCACCGCCGCGCGACGTGTTCCAGTGGACCGTCGATCCGGACGAGGCCCCGGCGAAGCCGCGCGAGATCGTCATCGCGTTCCGCGAGGGACTGCCGATCAGCCTGGACGGCGATGCGCTCGAGGGCGTCGAGCTCATCGAGCGCCTGAACAAGCTCGGCGGCAAGTACGGCGTCGGTCGCATCGATCAGATCGAGAACCGGCTGGTGGGGATCAAGTCGCGCGAGATCTACGAGGCGCCGGCTGCGGTCATCCTCCACGCCGCGCACCGCGCGCTCGAGGACATGGTGCTGACGAAGGAGACGCTTCGCTTCAAGGCGAAGCTGGCGCAGGAGTTTGCCGACCTCGTCTACAACGGCTTGTGGTTCACCGCGCACCACCAGGACCTCGCTGCGTACGTCCGCAGCACGCAGCGCTTCGTGAGCGGCGAGATCCGCGTGCGCCTTCACCGCGGCACGGCGACGATCGCCGGCCGCCGCTCGCCGCACTCGCTCTACTCGACCGCGCTCGCGACGTACGGAAAGGGCGATCAGTTCGACCACAAGGCCTCCGAGGGCTTCATCACGGTCTTCGGGCTGCCGCTGCGCACGCAGGCGCGGACGCAGGCGCTCTGGGGCGAGGGAAGCGAGGCGATGCTCGACGTGCCCAGGAAGGCGCTCGAGGCGCCGAAGACGAAGAAACGGACCAAATGAGCAAGGACCTGTGGAAGGGGCGCTTCGACGGCACGCTCGACCCGAGGGTGCGCGACTTCACCGCCTCGCTCGAGCTCGACAAGCGCCTCGCGTCGCACGACGTGCGCGGCAGCATCGCGCACGCGCGGATGTTGGGGCGTCAGAGCGTGATCTCAAAAGACGATGCGGCCACGCTGGTGCGCGAGCTCGAGCGGATCGCCACCGAGATCGCGGGCGGGACCTTCGCGTGGCCCGCTGACGCGGAGGACGTGCATTCGGCGATCGAGCGCGTGCTGACCGAGCGCGC
>JANNUM010000499.1:0-2299 GCA_031395235.1 Chloroflexota bacterium | reverse complement strand
GACGCGTGGCGCGAGGTCGCGATCGCGCTCGTCGATGACCATCACGTCGAGGAAGTCCGCGTAGAGCGCAGCGACGCCGACCGCGGAGACCTCGTGGCCGAGGCTCGCGAGCATCGCGGCCGCCGGGCCCTTGATCGCGGCCCCGCCGACGATGGGGCTCACCGCGACGATCGGCGCGCTCGCGTCGCGCAGGGCGTCCCGCAGCCCGGCCACCGCGAGGATGGGTCCGATGCTCACGAAGGGATTGCTCGGCGCGAGGACGACGGCCTCGGCCGACGCGATCGCCTCGAGCACGCCCGGTGCGGGCGCGACGTCGCCCTCGAAGCGCAGCTCGAGGACCGCATCCGCGGTGGCGCGCTTGACGAAGTACTCCTGGAACGCGAGCCAGCCAGCTGGGGTGCGCACCATCGTGGCCTGGCGGCCATCGCTGGCCGGTACGATCCGCGTCCGTACGCCGAGCGCGCGCGTGAGGTCAGCGGTGACTTGCGAGAGCGACAGGCCCGCCCCGAGGAGCTCGGTGCGGCGGATGTGCGTCGCGAGGTCGAGGTCGCCGAGCTGGAACCAGGTCTCCGCCCCGAGCGCGCGCAGCGCCTCCCCGCAGCGGTAGGTGTCGCCGCGGATCCCCCAGCCGCGCGCCTCGTCGACGATGCCGGCGAGCGTGTACAGGACGGTGTCGAGGTCGGGCGAGACGTGGAGGCCGTGGAAGGTCTCGTCGTCGGCGACGTTGACGATCGCGGTCACGTCTTCCGGCCGGCGGACGAGCACCAGCCCGCTGAGGAATCGGGCCGCGCCGACGCCACCACAGAGCACGGCGATCCTCATCCGGCGAGACTCCTGCGTGTGCGCATCCGTGCGCCACATAGTCGCGCACATCGGAGCGTCCTCAGTCACGCGCCTGCCGCTGCTCGTGCGGGGTGCCAATGATCGATCTGTGCCGAGGGCCAGAATTGAACTGGCGACACATGGTTCTTCAGACCATTGCTCTACCAACTGAGCTACCTCGGCGGGACAAAGACCATTTTAGGTAGAGTCCGGCCAACGTGAAAGCCTTGAAGAAGACGCGCCCGATGTCGTCGCGGCCTTCGACAAGGCGCTGCCCGCCTCGCCGCGCGTCACGCGCCGGCCCATGTTCGGATACGCGAGCGCGTTCGTGAACGAGAACATGTTCGCCGGCACGTTCCAGAACTCGATCGTCGTGCGCCTCGCGGAAACGGACCGTGTCGCGCTACTCAAGCTGAAGGGCGCGGCGCCGTTCGAGCCAATGAGCGCGGTCACCGCTACGCCCTCACCCTGCCGGCGAAGAGCGGCGCGAAGCAGGTGACCGCCAAGAAGTCGGCCGCGAAGTGCCGCTACGTCGCGAAGTCCATACCCGTGTAAGCGCTCGCGATCTCGCGGAGCCGGCCCGTCTCGACCTCGTAGACGAAGCCGGTGACGGGGATGTCGGGTGGGAGCAGGAGGCAGGTCGCGAGCCGATCGACCTGCGCGCGCACGTTCGCCTCGAGGTCGCGGAACGACAGGAGCTCCAGCCCGGAGAGATCGGAGCCCGTGCGCTCGGCGATCAGCCGGTGCGTCGCCGCCTCGTCGAGCGTGAGCATGCCGCAGTCGGTGTGCTCGATGACCGCGATCTCCCGGGTGCCGAGGACGTGGATCGAGATGAGCAGGGAGCGCAGCGCGTCCTGGGTGACGAGCCCGCCCGCATTCCGGATGACGTGCGCGTCCCCGGGCCGCAGGCGGAGGGTCAGCTCCACGTTGAGGCGCGCGTCCATGCAGGCGAGGATCGCCCAACGCCGGGTCGGCCAGCGTGTGAGCTCGGCGAGCTCGGACCGAGCGCTCTGGTCCTCCGCGCGCCCGCCGATGTGGGATCTGAGGCTCATCCCCCTTCCCCAGCACCGTCGTCGGCGACCGCTTGCCCGGGTCGCCGTAGGCGCACCGATCTCAGCGCCGAGGACAGCGCTCGCCTCCCACGGAAGAGCGCGATCGGCGTGAGCGCGAGGTACACGATGGTCATCGCGCCGCGCGTGTCGGGCAGCGCCGCCTGCACCGCGAAGAGCGCGAAGAGCGTCGCCGCGCCCGGGAGCGAGAGGCGCAGGCCGACGATGAGGCTCAGCGCGAAGAGCGACTGCGCGGCGGTGAGGAGGATCTCCGCGCGCTGGCGCGAGTCGAGCGGGAGCGCGTCGGGCCTCCCCAGCGCGAAGCTGTATACGAGCGGGAGCATCGCCACGAGGAGCGTCCACTGGTTCACCTTCGAGGAGACGAGCGTCCCCAGCGCGGCGGCGCTCATCCCGCGCCAGGCGAAGAG
>JANNUM010000483.1:0-3458 GCA_031395235.1 Chloroflexota bacterium | reverse complement strand
GACCGGCGCGGCCACCGTCTTCCTCTTCAGCTCCTTTTCGAGCTGCTCTTTGGACTTCTTCTTCGCGTTCTTGTCTTTGGCCTCGCCGCGACCACTCGGCATGCTCGCCCCTCCCGTCCGGTGGAAGCATTCCGGACTCGAACGAGCATAGCGCGTATCGCTCGTATGCTCTCGCGCGTGCCAGCCCGGAAGCGCGCGTCAGCGCGCGTCACGACCCGCACCGGCGACGGCGGCGAGACTTCGCTGTTCGGCAAGGGTCGTGTGCGCAAGACGGATCCGCGCATCGCTGCCCTCGGCGACCTCGACGAGGCGCAGAGCGTGATCGGCGTTGCCCGCGCGATGGCACCGAAGTCGACGATGGGACGGCAGCTGCTGGATCTGCAGCAGGGCCTTTACGTCGCGATGTCCGAGGTCGCGACTCCCCGCGACGATCTCTCTCGGCTCAAGCTGCGACTCGACGCAGCGGCCGTCGCGAAACTCGATATCGCGCTGGAATCGCTCAAGGAGCGCACGCCGATCGAGGGCCGCTTCGTCATACCCGGCGAGGACCCCATCTCCGCCACGCTCGATCACGCGCGCACCGTCGCGCGGCGAGCCGAGCGCAGCGTCGTCGCGTGCGTTGACGAGGGCTCGGTCTCCAGTGAGGTGCTACTTCCCTGGCTCAACCGCCTCTCGGATCTGCTCTTCGTACTCGCGCGAACGGTCGAGCGGAGCCGCCCCGCTCGCCGGTGACGACCGGCGGCGAAAGCCCCTGGAGGACAGAGCCGCCCTGGGGTGTCAGCGACCGTCTAATGGACCGGCTCGAGCGCACGGCCAACGAGGTCGCCCGCGAGTGGGGGCTGACACTCCTGCCCGGCCACGGCGGGCGCTACTCGTACGTGGGCTTCACCAGCGACGACAAAGTGCTGAAGGTGACCCCCGTCGAGGACGACGAAGCCGACCATGAGGGCGACGCCCTGGCACTGTGGAACGGAGACGGCGCGGTCCGCCTGCTCCGCCGTGACGCTCGGCGTCGCGCTCTACTGATCGCGCGCGCGCAGCCGGGTACGGACATCTCGGCACTGCCTGAAGACGAAGCGAACGGAGCCGCCGTCGCTGTCGCACGCAGGCTGTGGCGACCGGCGCGGCGTGGTGATCCCTTCCGTTCGATCGCCGAGCGGGTCGCACGCGATCTCGAGCGCATGGGCTCTCACCCGCTGGTGTCGGTCGCGCGATCGCTGTTCGCCTCGATGTCGTTCGGGGAGACGACGCTGCTGCACGGCGACTATCACCACTACAACGTGCTGCGCTCGGGCGACGACTACGTTGCGATCGACCCCAAGCCGCTTGTCGGCGAACCGGAGTTCGACGTCGCGCCGGTCCTCTGGAATCCGAGCGGCGTGCCGCCGACCGTCGAGCAGACGGAGCGCCGCATCTCGGCGTTCACGGCGGCGGGACTCGATCGGGAGCGCATCCGCAAGTGGGCGATCGTCCGCGGCGTGTGCCTCGGACTACCGCTCGGCGCAGGCGAAACGGAAGAAACCTCGCCACAGCTGCGCACGGTGGGTCAGCTGCTCTAGCGTGTCGCCCGCGCGGCGCTAAGTGCTCGGGGGCGTCGATCCGGAAACGCGCTCGCTGTGGAACGGGCCACGCGCGGTCCGCTGTTCAAGCAAGAGGTCCGCCAACTCACGCTGCGTCGCGCGCTGCGCGTCATCGACGTCCGCGAGCAGCACCAGACCGTCGGCGAATCCCCACAGGACGAGGGCGTAGATGAGCGCGAACACGAATCCGAAGACGCCGACCGCCACCGCGACACCTGGGAAGACCGGCACGGTGCCCTCCGGCACCTGGTACTGGCTCGCGCCGTAGACACCGGCCGCGGCGCCGAGAACGAAGAGGATCGCCGCGACGCGCATCGCACCCGCCGCGAACTTGATCGCGAAGTGGCTGCGGGGGCGCGGCTTCGTCTTTATCGGAGCCAGGGCGGGGGCTCCCAGTGGTCCGGAAGCACGGTGACCTTCACCGGCATCTCGGCGGCCTGCTCGGACACCGACTGGATCTGGCCGATCAGCATCGGCCCGTACGGGCAGAACGGCGTGGTGAGCACCATCCTCACCTCGGCCTCCTCGGGAGTGAAGACGACCTCGCGGATGAGGTCGAGGTCGATGACCGAGAGCCCGATCTCGGGATCGAGCACGGCCTGAAGCGCGTTGAGGATCTTCTCCTGCTTCTCGGCCTCTGCGACGATCGGCGACAGCGCCTTCTGGGCCTTCGCCGTGGTGTCTTCGGTGGCCATGACGATCCTTTCCGGCCCGCTCAGCGCCGAGCGAGCCACGCGAACAGCGAGAGCGCCGCCGTCAGCATGAGGCTGACGACGATAGACGTTGCGATGGGCGCGTACACCGTCCACCGGTCGCCGCCGAAGGTAAAGTCGCCCGGCAGGCGTCCGACGAAGGGCACCTTGTCCGCGAACATCAACGCGAGCCCGATGACAAGGATGACGACTCCGGCGATGACGAGAGCGCGCCCGATAGCGTCCATGTATGCATCGATTGTCTCATGGGCACGTACGTCCGCGATCGCTCAGCGAAACGTGACGAGCAGGATGCGATCGTCGTTCCCCGCGGGTCGGCCACGCCCATCGCGGTTGCTCGTGAGCAGGAGGAATTCACCGGTCGCGATCTCGTAGATGTCGCGGAGCCTGCCGTACTGGTTGACGAGCAGCCGCTCTTCGAAAGCGACACCGCGCCCGTCGGTCGTGAAGACGATGCGGTGCAGATGCTGGCCGCGGAGCGTGGCGAAGAGGAGCGAACCACGTAGCGGACCCGGTCGCGTGACGAAGGCGGCGCCGGACGGCGCCCACGTGTCGGTGTTGCCGCTCCAGACGACCGGATCGCGGAAGCGCTGATCACCGGGCTTGCCGGTCACGATCGGCCAGCCATAGTTCGCGCCGGCCTCGATGCGATTCACCTCATCCTGACAGCACGCCGGGAAGAATCCGCTCGGTCCGTGCTCGGTCTGGTACAGGACGCCCGTGTCGGGCTGGAACGCGAGCCCCTGCACGTTGCGATGACCGAGCGAGTACACCGGAGATCCCGGGAACGGATTGTCCGCGGGTACCCTGCCGTCCTTTTCGAGCCGCAGGATCTTTCCGCCGAGCGACGTTCGATCCTGCGCACGCGCCTGCTGCTCGCCGTCGCCTGTCGCGACATACAGCTTTCCGTCCGGTCCGAAGGCGATGCGGCCACCGTCGTGATTCGACGATCCGGGGATGTTGTCGAGGAGGATCGTCTCGTCGGTCCCCGCTCCGCTCGTGTCCTGCATGCGCACCAGGCGGTTGAGCGTCGCGCCGCCAGCCCCGGCATACGAGTAGTAGAGGTAGACGAAGCCGTTGCGCGCGAAATCCGGATCGAGCGCGATGCCGAGCAGGCCGCGCTCGGCGTCGGGATTCGCTCGCGCGGGAACGCTGGCCCACGGCC
>JANNUM010000459.1:0-5684 GCA_031395235.1 Chloroflexota bacterium | reverse complement strand
AAGACGACGAAGGCCTTGAAGCGCTTGCGCTCGGCGAACGCGCCGGTGATGAGCGCCGGCGTGATCACCGCGAACATCATCTGGAAGACCATGAAGGCTTGGTGCGGCACGGTGGCCGCATAGTCAGCGTTCGGCTCCATGCCGACGCCGCGGAGCGCGAGCCAATCCAGGCCACCGATGAGTCCGCCGTGGTCCGGACCGAACGCCAGCGAGTAGCCCCACAGCACCCACTGGACGCTGATCAGGCACAGGATGAAGAAGCTGTGCATGATCGTGGCGAGCACGTTCTTCTTGCGGACGAGCCCGCCGTAGAAGAAGCCAAGTGCCGGCGTCATCAGCATGACGAGCGAGGCGGACGCGAGAAGCCAGGCGGTGTCTCCGCTGTTGATATTTTCCACACCGGTAGCCTGCGCAGCCGGCGTGCCCTGGTCAGTAGCGCGTCGGGAGCCGAGGGTTTCGGTTCGGTTGGGCACCCGGGACACCGTTCCGCAACCCAAGCGAAACCCAGGGGCCGTTCACCGCGGGCTCTCGCCGCCGGATGCTCTCTACAGCGACGTCTAACTAAGGAGAGTCAGTTGACAGCGGTGATCCAGTGGCGTGAGGCGGGAAACGGAAAGCACTGGGCACAGCGCGCGCTCCCCGAGCCGCCTCGGCATCGCCGCATGTCGAAGACCGCGCGGATCCCGAGCGACAAGGTCGGGCGCGACCTCGAGGACTGGCTGAGCGATCTCACCGTGGCGAGCACGCACGACGCGGACTGAACCTCAAACGGCGCTGCGGGCCCTCGCATCGCGGATGACGGGCAAGGCCTGTAGTACCAGCACCAGCGTCGCGACCCAGTAGGAAACGAAGGCGAGCACTCCGCCGGCCAGAGCCGTCACGAGGTAGACCGCGACGAGCGCGACCGAGCCATACAGCGCGAGCTGGACGCCCCGGCCCACAAGCACGGATAGAACGGCGAACGCGAGCGCTGCCGGAACGTCCGTGAGGTCCACAACGCCGCGCTCCCGGAACGAGATGAACGCGTTGAGCGCGAACACGGCCGCAGGGACCGCGAGCGCGACTGATGCGGCGATGATCCGAATCTGATCCATGTGTCAAGCCTAACTTGGTCGCTCGCTGCATGCTGTGTCCAGTGCTCTGAGATCGCCGTGACGGGAGGTGCGTCAATGACCGAGCGATTCATCGTGCTACGTGTGATCGGTCTGGCGTGTCACGCGGTCGAGGGGCTGGGCTGTGGCTCGCGCATCGCGCCGCTGTTCAAGCGGATCGCAGACCTCGCCCCCGATGCGAAGACCGACCACTCCGGCCAGTTGGTTCGCTTCGTCGACCGCGGCCAGGCCGCAGGCGTTCGCGTTCGGCTCATCGACCTCGGCTATGGCGGCGAGGAGCTCGCAGGCGCTGCGCAGGCCACAGCGCTCGATCGCGAGTGGTACGGCGCCAGCGATCTCTCGCGCGAAGAGGCGGAGGTGCTTGCGAGCAAGATCGTCCCGGCCTTCGCGCAGGAGCACACGATCGATCCGGCTCAGGCGTCCGCGCTCGAGCAGCGGGTCCAGGGTGCGCTCTTCGGTTGCTTCACCGGGATCGCGATTCCCTCATCGGCGCCCTCGAAGTCCTTGCCCGGCGCTTGCGGTGAAGCGGTCGCCATCGCGGCTGCTACGGATGGCCTCATCGGAGCTGACGCAGCCGCGGAGCTGGGAGCCTTCGTCGAGCGCTGGCTCGCGCGCGCGTAGACCAGACGGCCGGTCCGGTCGTCCTGCTGCTCGATGACTGGCCGCAGCGTCGAGGCTAGTCCTCCAGTAGCGCGACGGCGCGTATCGGAGAACCGGTAGCGCCTTCCATTTTCAGCGGCAGCCCGACGAAGCGGAACCGCTTTCCGCGGAGTCCCTTCAGTGCGACGAGGTTCTCGATGATCGGGATCTCTCGATCCGGATGCAGGAACAGCACGTGTCCGGGGCAGTCGGCATTGCCGAGCTCCTCAGCGACGCGCCCCTCCAGGTTCGGATGATCGACGCCGACGCATTTCACGTCGCGCTCGAGGAGCCACTCGCACGCATCTTTCGCGAGACCCCGCGCCGCAAGGAAGGCGTCGCCGCCCCAGGTGCCCGACCAGAGGCGGACGAGCACGATGTCGTCCTTTCGGATCTCGACGTGCTGCTTCTCGGCCGCCGAGGCGAGCATCTCCGCGGTCACGGGCTCGTCGCCGCGCTTCGCGCTCACGTCGATGCACACCGCGTCGCCGTAGAGCTTCTCGAGCGGCATCTCGGCGATCGACCTTCCTCGCGGCGTGCGGCGGGCGCCGTCATAAAAGTGGAGCGACGCGTCGACGTGCGTGCCGGTGTGGTCCTCCATCACCAGGAGCTTGGTCGAGAAGCCGAGCTTGAACGTCGCCGCGTTCATGTACGGCAGCATCGTGAACGGCGGCTTGATATCCCAGGTGCGAAGGCCGTCCTTGAGAGTCAGCGTGAGGTCGACGAGGCGCGCCGGCACGGCGCGGATGCTAGGCGGCTCGGAGGACCTTCGCGCTGAACGCCGAGAAGAGGTCGGCGATCACGCCGGGGAGCTTCGCCCCGGCGTCTTGCGGCGCGTCGTAGCCGCAGATCTCGAAGCCCCGCACGTCGGCGACCGACACGAGCGAGGCGATCGTCTCACCCAGCAACGCGAGCGACACGCCGCCCGGGGCTGGGAACACGACCGCGCCGACCTCGGCCGGATCGACGACGTCGATGTCGATGTGCAGCCAGATCTTCCGCTTGCGCGCGAAGGCGATGACGCTCGCGGTGTCCGCCTGCTCCGCGTCGAAACGGATGCGCGTGAGCTTCGAGCGATCGAGGTTCGCGCGCTCGCCGGGATCGAGGGCGCGGCCACCGACGAGCGCGACGCGCTCTTCGGCGATCTTGTGCGAGCCGGGCCACAACAGCGGCGCGACCGACCGGCCGCAGACGTGCGCGAGGCACATGCCGCCGACGTAGTGGGACGGCGTCGTCGCGAGCGTGTTGAAGTCGCCGTGCGCGTCGAAGTACACGAGGGCGAGGTCGGGCTCGACCGGGATGGCGCCCGCGAGCGTGCCGGCGACGAGCGTGCACTCACCGCCGAGCACCGCGCAGGTGGCGCCGGCGCGCAGCGACGACCCGATCGCTTCGCCGAGCGTGCGGCAGGCCTCGCGCGCCGCGCTCACCCAGCGGTCGCGTGGGTTGAACGGGACGCGGACGTGCTTCTCCGGCCCGAGTCGTCGAACGAAGTGCTCGGAGAGCGCGCCAGGAGCGGCTGCCATCCCCGCGAAGCGTGTCTCCGTGACCACACCGGCCTCGAAGAGATGCAGCGGACGAGCCGCCATTCGTGGGCGCATCCTAGTGCGCTCGGTCGCCTGTCTGGAAGCCTCCCGGACCCGCGGGAGGCACTTCTACATCTTTATGAGACCGCTTTGGACCAGCGCCAGGCAGATGATCGCGATCGCCGCCAGTGGGAACTTCGACCAGCGCCCCGAGACGAGCATGAGGATGCCGCAGACCAGTGCGATGAGCGTGAGCAGAAGGCTGACCGTGATCGTCATGAGATACCTCCGTGTGCTGCCCTACTGGGCGAGCAAGAGTATGCCGCCGACCTAGTCCCCGAGCGAGGCGAGGAGCCGGTCGATCGCCGCCAGGCCGGCGTGCAGGATCCGCGGCTCCATCCCGTAGCCGATGCGCAGATGCCGCTCGGCGCGGAAGTGGATCCCGGGCACGACCATCGTGGAGTACTCCCGGATGAGCCGGTCTACGAGGGCCAGCGACTCGATTGGAAAGCGGTAGCTGAAGAAGCAGATGCCACCGGCCTGGGGCGGCGTCCAGTGGAGCTCGCGCGAATGCGTCGCCGCCCAGTCCTCCAGCTTCGGCCACCGTTCGCTGAGGATGAAACGCGCGCGTTTGAGCAGCTCGTCGCGTCGCTCGAGCGCCACCTCGGCCAGCGACTCGGAGAGCGTCGCGGGCGCGATCGTCGTGTAGTCCTTGAGGCGTAGCGCCGCCTCCACCTCCGCCTGCGGCGCGACGAGCCAGCCGATCCGGAGACCGGGCAGCCCGTACACCTTCGAAAGTCCACCGGTGACGACGATGTTCTCGCCGCGTCCCGAGAACGACGCGCTCTCGATGCTGTCGAGCTCCGCGCCGCGGTAGACCTCGTCGGACAGGATCCATGCGCCGTGTTTCGCCGCGATCGCGACGATGAGAGCGATCTCGCTGCGCGTGAGGACCTGACCGGTCGGGTTGTTCGGCGTGCACACGCAGATGAGCTTCGTCTTCTCGTTCACTGCGGCGGCGAGCGCGTCGAGGTCGATGCGCCAGCGCTTCTCCTCGCGCAGCCACACTTCGCGCACGCGCGCGCCGAGGCCCTGGGCGATGCCGTGCACCTGCATGTAGTTCGGCATCACGACCACGACCTCGTCGCCGGACGAGACGAGCGTCATGAGCGCGAGGAAGTTCGCCTCGCTCGTCCCGGTCGTGACGAGAACATTCTTCGCCTCGTTGCCGGAATGGAAGGCGGCGATCAGCGCGCGCGTCGGCTCGCGGCCCACGCCCTCCGCATAGTGGAGCCTCAAGCGCATGAGCTCCTTCTGATCCCGCGTGGCCTCTTCGAGCGTCAACGCCTCGACACCTGACTCGGACAGGTCGTACTTCACCCGGTGCTCCCAAGTGGACTGCATGCGCTCCATGTCGAATGAGGGGAACTTCATGAGATCGCCGTCCAGTCTGGCATCAGCGCTTCTCCGCATCCGCGCGCAGCCGTTGCAGCTGCTTCTTCGCGAGCTCGAGCACGTATGCGCGTTCGAACGAGCCCGCCCGTCCAGTGACCTCGACCGCGTCGACGACGTCCGCCGTCGTGATGAGGATGGAGTCGATCACGCAGCACACGAGCGGGTCGCCCCCTTTGGTGAAGGATCGGACGTAGCCGAACGCCAGCCGCTGCTTCAGCTCCGCCGGTGTCGTGCCCAGGCCGTTCGCGAGATCGTCGGGACTCATCGCTTCGTCCTTCTCGATAACGTAGTCGGCTGGCACGTCGGCGGGCTGGAGGATCACGGTCTGCAGCGCGGCCCGGACCGCGAGCGCGGGCGCGGCGCTGGGCGAAGGCGTTTGCGGAGTGCAGGCGAGGGCCGCGGCCAGGAGCAGCGTCCCGCGGAGCCTCACCAGCCCAAGATACGGTGCCACGCGGACCGGCGATGCAGAATCGCCCGGTGCGCCGCATCGGACACCGCGGGGCGTTGGGTCACGCCCCGGAGAACACCATCGCGTCGTTCCAGAAGGCGCTCGATCTCGCCTGCGATGAGGTCGAGACAGACGTCTGGCTGACGCAAGATGACCGGCTGCTCGTGTCGCATGGTCGGCCGACGACGAAGACCAAGCTCTCGCTCGACGAGGTGCTCGACTTCTGCCGTGGTCGTATGGCCGTGAACGTCGAGATGAAGTGCGAGAGGGACGAGACGCGCGCGCGCGAGACCGGGGCGGCTGTCGCCGCGCGTCTGGCCGCGCGCGGCCGTACCGACGCGTATGTCTCCAGCTTCTGGTGGTCCGCGCTCGAGGGCGCGCGGAGCGCCGCGCCGGCCGTGCGCCGCGCGTTCGTCTACTCCGATTCGCCCGACCGTGCCGCGCTGTTCGCGAGCGCACGCGCGCAGGGGCTCTGGGCGCTGCATCCGGAGCGCACGTACGTGACGC
>JANNUM010000453.1:0-3871 GCA_031395235.1 Chloroflexota bacterium | reverse complement strand
GATGACGACCGCCGGCGCCCTCACGACCTCACGCAGGACGCGCAGCGCGTCGTCCGCGAAGGCGTGCAGCTCGTAGTTCGAGGCGCGCTCGCTGCGGCCGTGGCCGCGTTGGTCGTATGAGATGACGCGATAGCGCGTCGCGAGCCGCGGGAAGATGTTCTCCCAATCCTCGGAGCGATACAGGCTCGCGTGTATCAGGAGGATCGGCGGCTCGCCTTCCAGGCCGCCGCCGGCGTCGTAATAGGAGAGCTTCGGTTCTCCCTTGAGGGTCCGCGCGCGGGGCAGACGCTTCGGCATCCGTCGCAGTATGCGAAATACGCGAGAATCGCCGCGTGACGCGCCGCCTACGCCTCGATCAGCTGCTCGTGCAGCGCGAGCTCGCGCCCAGCCGCGAGCGCGCCCAGGCTCTGATCCTCGCCGGCGCCGTCCGTGTATCCGGCGATCGGGCGGACCGGGCCGCGGCGCCTGTCGCCGAGGATGCGGTCGTGACCATCGAAGCCGGGCCGCGTTTCGTCTCCCGCGGCGGCGAGAAGCTCGAGGGTGCCCTCGACGACTTCGACGTCGACGTGGCGGGCGTGGTCGCGCTCGACGTCGGCTCGTCCACCGGCGGCTTCACCGATTGCCTCCTGCAGCGTGGCGCGTCGCGCGTGTACGCCGTCGACGTGGGCAAGGGTCAGCTGGACTGGAAGCTGCGTAATGACCCACGCGTACGCGTCATGGAGGGGATCAACGCCCGCGAGGGCTTCGACCTCCCCGAACCGATCGACCTCGTCGTGGCTGATCTCTCCTTCATCTCGCTCCGGCTCGCGCTGCCACCCTCGTTCCGGCACCTTCGCGACGGCGGCGTCGTCGTCGCTCTGGTCAAACCACAGTTCGAGGCCGGACGCGAGGCCGTGGAGAAAGGCGGGGTCGTCCACGACAACGCCGTCCGCGCGGATGCGGTCGTCGCCGTCGCCGAACACTTCGCGCACGAGGGCGCAGGCGTCATCGCCGTCGCAGCCTCGCGCGTCGCGGGCCGCGAGGGCAATCGGGAGATCTTCGTCCACGCCGTGAAAGGCGAAGCCGGCCTCGCGGCCGCCGAGCTGCGGACCGCCGCGGACCGGGCCGCCGCATGAAGGTCGCGCTGTGCGTCCGGCCAGACCGGGCCGACGCCGTGCGGTCCGCGCGCGACGCCGCGGAGCGCATGCGCAAAGCGGGCCACGAGGTGGTCGACGTGCATCTGGACACGGCGACCGTCGAGGCGGGTGCGAAGGGCGCGACGATCGCCTGCATCCTCGGCGGGGACGGCACGATGCTGCGCGCGGCTCGCGCGATGTCGCCGCTCGGCATCCCGATGCTTGGCGTGAACCTCGGTCGCCTCGGGTTCCTCACGACGATCACGATCAACGACCTCGATTCGGCGATCGCCGACGTCGCGGCCGGCCGGCATAGCGTCGAAGAGCGAACGTTGCTCGATGCGCGGCTCTCACGCGAGGGGCGCGAGATGCGCTTCCTCGCGCTCAACGACGTCGTGGTCGCCCGCGGCACGGCGGTCCGCTCGATCCATGTCGCCGTACGGGTCGACGGCGAGCCGCTCATCGTCTACTGGGCCGACGGCGTCATCGTCGCGACGGCAACGGGCAGCACCGCGTATGGATTCTCGGTCGGCGGTCCGCTCATCCTGCCCAGCTCGCAGGCGATCATGCTCGTGCCCATCGCGCCGCACCTCTCGTTCGGCAACGCGGTCGTATTCGACCCCGATCAACGCATCGAGCTCGAAGTGCAGGACCCGGCGCGCATCTCGATCGACGGCCAGGAGGAGCACGACCTGCGGGCCGGAGACCGCATCGCCGTCCGGCGCTCGGAGACCGTCGCGAAGTTCGTGCGCACGTCGCACGCGCGTCCGTTCCTCTCTCTCCTGCGCGAGAAGATCCTGAAGGAGCCGGGCACATGAGCGACGCAAAGGCGGCTGTCGCCGCGATCCGAGCGAAGACGAAGCACCAGCCGATCGTCGCGATCGTCCTGGGCAGTGGTCTCGGCGCGCTCGCCGACGACGTGCGCGACGCCGACCGCATCCCGTACGAGACGATCCCCGGCTGGCATCGCAGCACGACGCCGGGGCATGCCGGTGAGCTCGTCGTCGGCACGCTCGAGGGAAGGCCCGTCGCCGTGATGAAGGGGCGGCTCCATTACTACGAGTACGACATCCAGGACGTGGCCTTCCCGGTGCGCGTGTTCAAGGCCTGGGGCATCGACACGATCATCCTTACGAACACCTGCGGCGGGCTGAACCCGTCGTACGAGAGCGGCGACCTCATGGTGATGAACGACCACATCAACTTCATGGGTACGAACCCGCTGCGCGGTCCGAACGACGACACGCTCGGGCCGCGCTTCCCCGACATGGTCGGCACGTACGCCGAGGAGCTGCGCAAGCTCGCGCATTCGGTCGACCCCAAGCTCAAGGAAGGCGTGTACGTCGCCGTCGCCGGCCCGAACTTCGAGACACCGGCGGAGCTGCGCATGCTTCGCGGCTTCGGCGCCGACGTTGTCGGGATGAGCACGGTGCCCGAGGTGCTCGTCGCGCGCCACATGGGCATGCGCATCCTGGCGATCTCGGCCGTGACGGACATGGCGACCGGCATCCCGGGGCTCATCCAGCACGTGACGCATCAGGAGGTCCTCGCGGTCGCCAACAAGGCCGGGGCGCGTCTCGCGACGTTGGTGAAGGGCGTCGTAAAGCGGCTTTGAGGGTCGTCGAGCTCATCGAGCGCAAGCGCGACGGCGGGAAGCTGACCGCCGAGGAGATCGACCACCTCATCCAGGGCTACACGAAGGGCGAGGTCCCCGACCACCAGATGGCAGCGTTCTGCATGGCGGTGGTGTGGCGCGGGATGGACGCCAAGGAGACTGCAGCGCTTACCGCGAGCATGGTCGCGTCGGGTGAGCGCCTCGATCTTTCGCGCTTCGGTCGCGTCGTCGACAAACACTCGACCGGTGGAGTGGGGGACAAGACCACGCTCGTCGTCGCGCCGCTCGTGGCGGCCTGCGGTCTGCCGGTCGCGAAGATGAGCGGACGGGGGCTCGGCTTCTCCGGCGGCACGCTCGACAAGCTCGAGTCCTTCAAGGGGTACCGGGTCGATCTCACGACTTCGGAGTTCCTCGCGCAGCTGGAGCGCATCGGCATCGTCGTCACCGGGCAGACGAAGGAGCTCGCGCCCGCGGACGGTCTCATCTACGCGCTGCGTGATGCGACCGGCACCGTGCCCGCGACGGCGCTGATCGCGTCGAGCATCATGTCGAAGAAGATCGCCGCCGGAGGGCACGCCGTCGTGCTCGACGTGAAGGTCGGCAGCGGCGCGTTCATGAAGGATCTCCCGTCGGCGCGAGCGCTCGCGCGCGCGATGGTCGCGATCGGCGTGGCGCACGGCCTCGCGGTCACCTGCGAGCTCACCGATATGGAGCAGCCGCTCGGTCACGCGGTCGGCAATGCGCTGGAGGTGGGCGAGGCGATCGAGACCCTGCGTGGCCGGGGGCCGGCGGACCTGGTGCGGCTCGTGCGCATCGCCGGGGCGGAGATGCTCGTGCGCGGGCGGAAGGCGCGCGACACGAAGAGCGCGCTCGCCATGATCGACCGCGCGCTCTCGGACGGCAGCGGGCTCGCAAAGCTGCGAGAGCTCGTGGCGGCGCAGGGTGGCGACGCGCGTGCCGTCGACGACCCCGGCCGGCTCCCACGTGCGCCGCGGGTCGAGCGTCTCCTCGCGCCGCGCACCGCGTTCGTCGGCGCCATCGCCGCGGACCGCGTCGGCATGGCCTCGGTGCGCCTTGGCGCGGGCCGCGAGAAGAAGGGCGACCCGATCGATCTACGGACAGGCGTGATCCTGCACGCGAA
>JANNUM010000451.1:0-5904 GCA_031395235.1 Chloroflexota bacterium | reverse complement strand
GATGACGACCTGCTCCGCCGCGAAAAGGGTGTCCAACAGGTCCGCGGCGACGGCTTGCTTTCGTCGGTCACGGGGATCGTGGACGTACACGAGAACGTTGGTGTCAACGAGGGTGGCGGCCAAGCCGTTCCTCGTAGAGCTCGTCGCGGGTCCAGGTCCTACCGGTCTGCGGAACCTTCATCCGGCGGCGGCGCTCGATCCAGCGACGCGCTTCGATCCATGCGCTGGGATCCGGCATGAATGTCGGTGCGCTCGCGGTGCGAGCCAGCTCCTCGATGCCTCGACGGATCACTTCCGCTTGCGTGACACCGAGCTCCCGCGCGCGACGCTTGAGCATCCGTTCATGGTCGGGCCTGATATACACCTGCTTGCGGATCATCTTTGCCATACATCGCATTATACATCGCCTCTGGCTCGGCGCCGGTTCGGCGGTGCTAGCCGCTCCTGCAGCGCATCCGCCCACTGGGCATACGCGGCTGCCGACGGATGCAGTCCATCCGAGGCGAGCATCCCGCGCTTGGCCTGCTCGCGCATCAGCGGAAAGATGTCCACGTACGTTCCGCCGGCCAGCTCGACCTCTTCACGCGCAATGACGTTGAACTGTTCGATGCGCGGGGCGATCGTGGCCGGCTCGCCGAACGACGCGGCGACCCTCGACAGCGACCAGTCCGGCTGCGGCAGTGCGTACACCGCTGCATCGGATGCGTCGGCTCGCACGCGCGCGTGCACCGTGCGGAGCTGTTCGCGATAGCGATCGTCCGACGATCCGGCGACGATGTCGTTCGCGCCGATGAGGATGGTCACGAGGGTCGGCCGGAAGAGCGCGACCTGCGGCAGCTCCTCGGCGATGAGGTCGTCGGTGCGGTGGCCGTTCACCGCCGGATTCCGAAGGATGACGACGCGCCCGCGGTCGGCCCAGAGGCGCGTGAGCACCGCCGGGAACGAACGGTCCGGCGTGGTGCCCGTTCCGATCGTGAACGAGTCACCGAGGGCAAGCCAGCGCTCTGTCGCAGGAATGCCGATGGAATGCTCCGCTGTTCTAGTCTGTGGAAGCCATTTCCAGAAAGGACCTCTTTTGGCCGACTACGACCTCGTCATCATCGGCGGCGGGCCCGCCGGGCTGACCGCCGGACTGTACGCCGCGCGCGCGAACATGAGCGCCGTCCTGCTCGAGGGCAAGGACGTGGGCGGCGAGATCCTCAACACCGACCTGATCGAGGACTACCCAGGCTTCGAGTCCGTGACCGGGGCCGAGCTCGCCCAGAAGATGGCGGATCATGCTCGCAAATTCGGTCTCAAGATCGAGACCTACGCGCCGGTGAAGCAGATCCGCGTCGACGGTGACCGCAAGGTGGTCGAGCTGGAGGACGGGACCACGCACCGTGCCTACGCCGTCATCGTCACCGTCGGGGGAGAGCCGGTGAAGCTCGGCGTTCCCGGTGAGACGGAGTACCACGGCCGCGGCGTCTCGTACTGCGCCGTCTGTGACGGTGCGTTCTTCAAGGGCAACGATCTCGCCGTCATCGGCGGGGGCGACAGTGCATTCCAGGAGGGCCTCTTCCTGACGCGCTTCGCGAAGAAGCTCCACGTCGTGCACCGCCGTAGCGACTTCCGTGCTCAGGCCATCCTGCAGGACCGTCTGCTCGCGAAGGACATGGTCCATACCGTGACGCCCGCGACGGTCAAGGAGATCGGCGGCGACGGCACAGCGGTGAAGTGGATGGACGTCGTACGCGACGGAGCGGTCGAGCGCATACCGGTCGAGGGCGTGTTCGTGTTCGTCGGCTTCAAGCCCGTCGGCCGGCAGCTGTTCGAGGGTCACATCGATCACGACGAGAACGGCTACCTCATCACCGATCAGTTCATGCAGACGAGCATCCCGGGCGTCTATGCAGCGGGCGACACGCGCGCGCAGCTCGCGAAGCAGATCACCACGGCGGTCGGCGATGCGACGACGGCCGTGCTGCATGCCGAGCGTTACATCGAAGAGCTCAAGCACACGGAGCGTGCCTTCCCGCAGGCGCCGCGCGAGCTCGTGGCCGAGACCGCGAGCCGCATGCGGATCCTCACCTTCCCTCCGGGCGCGGTCGTCATCCGAGAGGGCGAGCGATCCGATCGCTTCTTCGTCATCGCGAAGGGCGAGGCGGTCGTGATGCAGCGCGACGGGAGCGGTGCGGAGCGCACGCTGAACACGCTGCGGCCCGGCGACTACTTCGGCGAGGTCGGCATCCTCAGCGGGGAGACGCGGAACGCGACGGTCCGGGCGAAGACCTCCTTGGAAGTCCTGGCCCTCGACGAAGACGCCTTCCGGACGCTCGTGGCCAGCTCGCAGGCGACCAGCGACCAGATCGGGCGGGTCGCGAAGTCGCGCGCACGCGTCGAGGACGGCACCGCGGACTAAGCAGCCGCCAGCGGCGGGGCCAGCTCCCTCATACCGGCGATGAGCTCGTCCAGGTCGAACGGCTTCTGCAGCACCTTGCGGATCCCACGCTTGCGGAACTCGGACGCGTGCTCGCGCGACACCGCGGTCTCGAACATCACGGGTATGCCGCGCAAGCGCTCGTCCGCGTGCAGGCGGTCGTAAAGCTCGAGACCGCTCATCCCGGGAAGGCCGACGTCGAGCACGAGCAGGTCCGGCTTCAGTCGCTCCAGCGTGCGCAGCGCATCGCTCGGCCGGGTCAGGTGGATGGCGCGATAGCCCTCTTCGTCGTTGATGACTCCCGCCAGCAGCTCGCCGATCGGCCTGTCGTCCTCGACGACGACGACGACCCGGGTGCGGGCGCTGATCGGCGTGACCATGTCGTGAATCACTGCGCGTGGCATGCCACGAAGCACGTTCGTGAGGCTGGTCGTACGCGGTTACTGCAACGGTCGTGTATCAGGCCCCGAACGCAGCGCCCTTAGCGGTCTTTGTGTGTGCGCTTTGCGTGCGCGGGCAGGTATTGGTCGATGACGGCGCGGAGCTGCTCCGGGTAGTAGGGCTTCGCCAGGAATCCATCGCACCCCGCGGCGATCGCGCGCTCGCGATCCGGCGGGGTGGCCGAAGCGGAGACCGCGACCATGCGCAGGTCCTTGCCCCACGCCTCTTTGCGGACCGCGCGGGCGAATGCGAAGCCGTCGAGCCGCGGGATATGCAGGTCGAGCAGGATGAGCTCCGGGCGCGTGGCCTGCGCGACCGCGAACGCGGTCTCACCGTCCATCGTCGTGATCGGCTCGTGCCGCGCTAGCCGCACGATGCGGAGCGCGAGGTCCATGCTGGCGGCGTCGTCTTCGACGATGAGGATGCGCGCCATCAGTCCGCGGCTTCCGTTCCCGTTCCCGTTCCCGTTCCCGTCGCGGTCGTCTTCGTGCGCCCGCGTCCTCCGCGGCGGCGTCCTCCGCGCGATCCGCGCCTGGTGCGCTTGCGCGGTATGGCCGGCGTGTCCGCCGTCGCCGTCGTCGTGGCGACCGGCTCGTCCTCGTCCTCATCCTGGTCGTCGGCCTCTGGCGCGGCGGCAGTCGCGGTCGCGACGCGCTCGACGACGTCACCGTTCAGGCCGCCGAACTCGCCCAGGATCGTGCGCACCTCGGAATGATCGCGTGTCACGACGAAGCCGGCCTTCTTCCCGTGGTCCTCGGACTTCATGATCCCGCGCTCCACCGCGCTGCGGATGTTCGACTCGAGCGCGTCACCCTCCACCCGCGAGAGCAGCTCGGCGAACAGCGCCGCGTTCACCCAGTCGGCGCGGTCGCCGTGCGCGTGCGTCGTGCTGACGAAGTTAAAGAGGTGCGCGATCGCCGCGGCGGCCTGGCGCGCGTAGACGACGAGCGGATGGTCATCAACGAGCCAGCACATCGTGATCTCACGGCCGTCGCGCTGGACCGACTCGCTCTGGATGGCGCCACGCTCCTCGGCGATGTTGAACAGGGTCTCGAGGAGAACGCGCCGCTGCGTCCGGCCGCGCGCGATCCCGCCGGGCTGGTCAGCCCGGGAGAGCGGATCGAGGACGGCCTCGACGACCGGAACGCGTTTGGTGTCCTTGGTCACGGTGTTGATGCGACGGAGCAGACGCACGAAGTGGAAGTACGTCTCGGCGACGAGTGGGGAGCTGATGTTCGGCGCGAGGAGCTGCTTCGCCTTCGCGCGGACGCGGCCCTCGAACTTCCCCTCGATGTGGTGCTGCTCGATCGCCGCGTCGATCCGCTCCTCGAGCACGCTGGAGGCTTCCTTCTCGGAAAGCGGCACGACGGACCGGACGAAATCGCCACGCGCCATCGATGACGCATGGATGGCGACGAGCTGGTCGAGCAGTAGGACGGCAAGCCGACGCTGCTCTTTCTCTGATTCGGGCGTTCCGGTCGGTACGACGGCCGGGACTACCGGTGGGGTGCGCACCCCGCGACCGCCGCCGCCGCGTCCACCGCGCCGAGCGCGCGTGCGTGCGAGCACGGGCTCTTCAGGACGCCGCTCCTCTTTACCGTGTTGCGTGTCGTCGACACGCAGGCCACCGCGGGTCCAGCGGGCCTCGGGTATGAGGTCCTCGAGCAAGAAGACGTCGTCACGCAGATGCGGGGACTCGCGAAGCTCGTTGGCGAGCGAGAGATCTCCCGCGACGAGATAGACCTTCTTATCCTCGTCCTTGAGCGCCTTGCATAAGGCATTCAGGTCGCGGTCGCCGGAGACGATGAACCACACCTCGATCTCCGGCCGATCCTTGTACAGGAGCTTCATCGCGCGCGTGATGAGGACCGCGTCGGACCGGCCTTTGAGCAGCCGGCCGCTCATGCGCTGGGCCACGGGGATCGGCTCCATGCCGGTGAACTCGAGCGCCATGAGCAGCGTCTCGTCCTGCATCGCGACCTCCTGTCCGAAGATCGCGAGCTTCACGCGCACTGGGCCGAATTCGGCGGCCTTCTTGAGGATGGCCTGCAGGATCGCGAGGGATGACGGCAGCGGACCCGTGGTGTGCTGCCTCAGCGTGTAGTAGACGTTCTCCCAGTCAATGAGGAGAGCGACGTCGGGCAAAGAGATTCTCCTATGGAGCGCACACGCCGCCCGACCCGTTCGCGGACCCCTCCCGGAGTCACGCGCTAGTTGCTCACCCTCGTCCCAAAACGCTCTTTGACTCACGAGTGATCGTGACGCCGAAGCGCGGTCGGTACGCGAGCGCGTCTTTCACGAACGCATTGGTCGTCGCGCGCGCCGTTTTGTTCTGAAGCCAGTCTACCTGAGCGGACCTAGCCTTCGCGGGATTCTCCCGCGCTAGACGCTTGTCCGGGGCAGTGTGCGCGCGAAGGTCTTTGCCGGATGGTGCTCCGGGATCTCTTTGAACAGGAACGGCGTCCCACCGGAATGCTCTTCTTCGAGCTTGCCGCGCATCCGCTGCAGTCGCTCGATCATGGCCTCGTCGTATCCGGGGGTCCGATCCTCGCCCTTGAAGATCAGAAGGAAGGCCGGCTCTTTGAACGGATTCTCGTAGCCGGTCGGAACTCCATCACCGAACCAGAACAGGTCGCCGGCCGTCATGTGCCAGCGTGTGCCGCGCGAGCAGAGGACCCACTCGCCGCGAACGGTGAAGATCAGGCTCTCGCGCTCGTGCGCGTGGTCGTCCATGTATGCGCCGGGCGGCACTTCAACGTAATGAGCGCCGCCACGCTTGGCGTTCAGCAATGGACCGAAGCGGCCCTCGAGAGTGTCGACGCCCGGCGCGTCGACAGCGGCTCGCAGGATCTTGATGCCTTCCTGCGTCTCGATCACGCGTGATTTCCCCACGGGGCTCATGGTGCGGCGGATCCGCGGGGTCGTGGTGGTACCTCGGCGCATAGAACACGCGCGGCCCAAGAAGTCACGGCGCCGATGGCGAGCGGAGAGACCGGCCGGCCCATCGTCGCGAGCGTGAAGCGGTCCCACATACGCTTCGCGGT
>JANNUM010000442.1:0-7474 GCA_031395235.1 Chloroflexota bacterium | reverse complement strand
GCTTGTGACCGCGAACGGGCGGATACAGGCGAGCTTCTCCGCGGCCACCGTCGCAGGTCCCCTTGCGGCCGGCGCGCTGCTCGCGTTCATCCCCGTCGAAAGCCTGCTGTATGTCGACGCGCTGACGTTTGTTGTCTCGGCGGCGGCGCTCTCGCTCATTGCACGGCCGTTCAATGCCCCGCGCGAAGCCGCCCGCACCTCGATCCGCGCCGACGTCGTGGAGGGCCTGCGCTACGTGCTCCGCCACCCGGTGCTGCGGAACATCTCCGCGATGATGGCGCTCATCAATTTTGTCGGCGTCACCGTGTACGCGCAGCTCGTCCTCTTTGCGAAGCAGCGCTTCGCCGTCTCGGACGGCGAGCTCGGGGTCCTCTTCGCGGCCGGCGGCGCCGGCGTCGTTGTCCTCTCGCTCGCTGCCGGACCGCTTCGCAGCCGCTTCTCCTTCGGCAACGTGGCGCTCGGGGCGCTCATGCTGAGCGGCGTGATGACAGTGGCGCTCGCCTACGCGCCGTCGTACCTCTTCGCTGTTGTGCTGGCAGCGCTTGCATCGGGTCTGGGCGTCCTCTTCAACATCAACACCGGCAGCCTGCGCCAGGCGATCGTCCCCAATCACCTGCTCGGTCGGATCATCACCATCGCGATGGTGCTCGCCTGGTCGGCGAATCCGCTCGGCGCGACGATCGGCGGCTTCATCGTCGAGCGCACGGGCGACGTGCAGACCGTCTATGCGACCATCGGGGCGCTCATCTTCGGTATCGCGCTCTATTTCCGGCTGTTCAGTCCGCTCGGACACGCCGAGCGCTATTTGGATCGCGAGACCCAGGCAGCGTCCTGATCACTGCTCGGCCGCGTCCCACAAACGCTCCGGGACCGGCAGGCCGAGCAGATCACGTGCTTCGCCAACGAGCGCGAGAGAGCCGGTGACGCACACGATGTCGCGCGGCCTCGCCTCGGCGCGCGCGGTGCCAAGGGCGTCCGCGAGCTCCGCAAAGGCGCGCGCCCGACTGCCATAGCGCCGAGCGAGCTCCTCCGCGCGAAGGCCGCGCGTGCCGCGCGGCGCCGTCGCGTAAACGAAGCGGGCGACCGGACCGATGGCCCGGGCGAACGCGCCGGCGTCCTTGTCACGCATCAACCCGACGACCAGCCGAACCGGACGCCCGCGGAACTCCTGGCGCAGCGCGACGGCGAGCGCCGCTGCGGAACCGTCGTTGTGCGCGCCGTCGAGCACTATCTCTGGCGTACCCGGCACGATCTCGAATCGGCCAGGCCACTGCAGCCGCGACAGTCCCCGCGAAACGTGATCGTCGTTGACGGTCACGATCCCGTGCTCCGACAGAGCACGCGCGGCGGCGATGGCGAGCGCCGCGTTCTGACGCTGATGCGGCCCGCGGAGTGCGAGCCCAAGGCGTGTCGCGTCGGTGGCCGTGAGGGGCCGCACATCGCGGCGCTCGGCGCCGACGCGAGCCGATTCCGCTCGGATGGCCGCCGCCGCGGTGGCGCGCTGCGCTGCGACGACGACGACGCGCCCGGGACGAAGGACGCCCGCCTTCTCGCGCGCGATCTGGTCGAGCCGCGTGCCCAGCTCGCGCATATGGTCGTGGCTGATCGGCGTGATGACCGACACGTGCGGATCGGTCGCGTTCGTCGCGTCGAGCCGGCCGCCGAGCCCGACCTCCACGACCGCCGCCGTGCACCGCGACGTCGCGAAGTGCAGGAACGCGAGCGCCGTCGTGAGCTCGAACGTGGTCGGCTGCCCCGCCGCGGGCACCAGGCCGCGGAGCGCGTCAACCTTCGGTCTCAGCGCGTCGACCGCATCCGCGAAAGCGGCTTCGCTCACCGCCTGGCCGTCGACGCGGACGCGCTCGCGGTAGCTCTGGAGGTGTGGCTTCGTGTACAGACCCGTGGTCGCGCCCGAGGCCGACAGGACGCTCGCGAGCAGCGCCGCGGTCGAGCCCTTTCCTTTCGTGCCCGCGACGAGGACGACGGCCATCCGACGGTCTGGGGCAGCGAGCAGGTCGAGCAAGATCCTGGTGCGCCGCAGGTTCCATTCGAGCGAGGGGCTGGAGCGTGCGTTCCAGCCGATGCCGCGCTCCATGTCGGCGAAGCCGTACAGCCACTCGAGCGCGCCGGCGAAACGGCTGGATACTTCGGACGTGCTTCGAGCGGATGGCGCGCCGGCGGTCATGGGCATCCTGAACGCGACACCGGACTCATTCGGTGGCGACGGTATCGCGAACGACGAGGATGCCATCATCGCGCGAGCGCGTGCGCACATCGCAGGGGGCGCTGACCTTCTCGACGTGGGCGGCGAATCGTCGCGGCCCGGGAGCACGCCGGTCTCGGTGGAGGAGGAGCTCCGGCGCGTGACGCCGATCGTTCGCTGGCTCGCGGCGAACGCGAAGGTGCCCTTCTCGATCGACACCGTGAAGCCCGCGGTCGCGGAGGCGGCACTCCGTGCGGGCGCGCGGATCGTCAACGACGTGTCCGGCCTCGCCGACCCGCGGCTCGCCGGCGTCGCGGCGGACCATGGCGCGTACCTGGTGCTGATGCACAACGGCTGGTCGCTCGAGGCGCGTGGCATCCCGGACCGCGGTGACGCGATCGAGCGGGTCGTGCGCGAGGTGGAGCGGCTCGCCACGATCGCCGAGCGCGCTGGCGTCGGTCACGACCGCTTGATCGCGGATCCCGGGATCGGCTTCGGCAAGACTCCGGACGAGAGCCTGACGCTCATCGCTCGGACGGCCGAGCTTCGCCGCTGTCTCGCGCCGCTCCCGATCCTCGTCGGACCTTCGCGCAAACGGTTCATCGGCCACGTCCTCGATGCGCCGGTCGAAGAGCGATCGGGGGGAACACTCGCGTGCGTCGCAGTGGCGGCGTTTGAGGGCGCCGCGATCATCCGCGTCCACGACGTCGCGCCCGCGGTACGCGCGTCGCGGCTCGCGTGGGCGCTCCGCGCGCGGCGGTCCGCGACGGCCGCGCCAGAGTGATCGCCGCGGCCTCGGCTCTCGCGCCGAGACCGTCCGGCTCGGGTTTGACGATCCGCACGCGCACCTCTTCGACCGACGGGAAGCGCTTCAGTATCGCCGTGGCGACGTCTGAGCTGACGCGCTCCAGCAGTGTGCGCGACGGGCCGCCAACGATCTCGCGCGCGGTCGCTGCGATCGACGCGATGTCGATCGTTGCCGCGAGATCGTCGCGCTCGATCGCCGCGGTGAGATCCGCTCGCACGGCGAGATCGACAAGGAATCGCGTGGCACGATCCTGCTCGCCCTCGTACGCGCCGTGGTGGCCCTCGCAGCGCAGCGCGTGGATCTCGAGCCAGCCCCCAGCGGTGGACTTCGGTGACATCGTGTCGTGGATACTCCGATGCATGGTCCCTGTCCACCTGGGCATCGGCAGCAACGTCGGCGATCGGATAACGACGCTCCGCCGTGCGATCGAGGCGCTGTCGACAGCCGGCGAGGTCCTCGCGACGTCGTCGATCTACGAGACGACGCCCTTCGGCGTGACGGACCAGCCCGACTTCCTGAACTGCTGTGTGAAGCTCGACACACGTCTCGCGCCGCGGGAGCTCCTGAGGCGGACGCGCGGCATCGAGCGGGAGCTCGGCCGCGTCGCGGGTCCGCGCTGGGGTCCGCGCACGGCCGACATCGACATCCTTCTATACGGGGACCGTTCGATACGCACGCCCGAACTCGTCGTGCCGCATCCCGGGCTCCTCGAACGCGCCTTCGTGCTCGTGCCGCTCGCGGAGATCGCGGCGGACCGAGCGATCCCTGGGGCCGGCGTCACCGTCGCCGACGCACTCGCGCGCGTTGCGCGGCAGCCGGACGACGTGCGGCGCGTGGCGCCTCCGCCAAGACGTCGTGTCGCTCCGTGATCCGGATGTAGAAACCGAAGGGATCCTCGATCCTGAAATCGCGCGCGCCCCAGGGACGCAGTTGCAGCTCCTCGACGACGCAGCGCGCCCCCCTCGCCACGGTGTACAGGCGGCGGACGTCGGAGACCGGGACGACGATCTCGACGCCGTAGCCGCGCTTCGCGGTCCGCCCGAAGCGGCCGAAGTACGGGTGCCGGCGCACGGCGGGGGTCCCGCCCCAGAAGCACAGGAGCGCGTCGCCGCGGCGGAGCACGAGGTAGCCATCGTCATCGACCGGGGACTCGTGGCGCGCGACGCGGAAGCCCAGACGGCCGTAGAACCGTTTCGCTAGGGCGAGGTCGGGCACGTGCAGCTCGACCAGCGTCGCACCGGCTGTCCGCAGCGTCACGGCCAGACGAGACGTCCGTCCTTATAGAGCTCCTTGGTGAACCGATCGGTGAACACCTGGTCCACGTCGATCTGTTTTGAAAGCCCGCCGTTCTCCGCGAGCACGTCCTGCAAGCGCGCCCAGTCGCCGCGCTGCGTCGCGCCGATACCCTGCGCTCTCGTGAGGTCGGTCAGCGCCGCCTCGATCTCCGCGTCGAGCATGTACCGCTGGTGTGCTCGGTCCTCACCGGGCGCGTAGCCCATGACGATCTCCACCGCTGCGTCCCGGTCCGCTACCGCGTCGGCGATCCCCTTCAGCGAGGCGGCCAGGAATCGGCGGACCGTATCAGGGCGACCCGCGACCATATCGCGCGTCGTGATGTAGGTGAGGCCGAGCGAGGGGATCCCGAACCGCCACGGCTCGAAGAGCCGCACCGGGACGCCGAGCCGGTTGAGCGTGTCCGGCTCGTTGGACGTAAAGACGGGATAGACGTCGACCTGGCCAAGCACGAGCACTCGCGGATCGAAGCCGACCGCCACCTCCCGTACTTTCGAACGGTCGACGCCCGCGATCTTGAGGAGCGCGAGGTAGTCCGCGCTCACGGTCCCTTTGTAGCCGACGAGGCGGCCCTCCCAGTCCTTCGGCGTGCGGATGGTCGAGTCCGCGCGCACCGCGAAGGCCTGCTCCCCTCGCTGGCCGATGACGGCGACGCTGACGAGCGGCACCCCGGCGTCCGCGACGCGTTTCATCACGTCGCCGGCCGATCCGGTGGAGAACTGCACTGCGCCGGTACCGAGCAGCCGGATGTGCTCGCCGGATCCGGCCGAGTGCTGGATCGTGACTGCGAGCCCCTGCTCGCGGAAATACCCCCGTTTCTGCGCGACGTAGACGCCGACGAACGGGAGGTTGGCCTGAGCCTTGAATCCGGCGATGAACGTCACCGCCTCCAGCGGCCGCGGCGTCGGGCTCCCGCTGGGAGAGGCCGGCGCGCTCGGCGCGGGGGTCGAGGCACCGCAGGCGGACGCGACGAGGGAGACGACGACGAGGATCGCGAGGCGCGTCATGTCGTCACCACTATGGGGTGCCAGTGGAGCACGCGCCGCTCCGCCGCGCCGACCGCCGCGTTCGCGGCGATGCCGATCGCCGCGAGCGTCAGGACGGCGCCGAACAGCGCGGTGAGGTCGAGATTGGCGTTGGCCACGAAGATGACGCGGCCGAGGCCGCGATCGGCCCCCGTCCACTCCGCGATCACCGCGCCGATCAACGCGAGGTTCAAAGAGATGCGCGCGCCAGAGAACAGGAATGGCAGAGCGCTCGGCACGCGGAGCATGCGGAAGATCTCCGAGCGTGAGGCGCCGAGCGTCTGCAGGAACGCGAGCTCCTGCGCGTCCGCGGAGCGCAGGCCGACGAATGAGTTCACGAGCATCGGAAAGAACGTGATCAGCGCGGCGATCGCGATCTTCGGTCCGGTGCCGAAGCCGAACCACAGCGTGAAGAGTGGCGCGATGGCGACGATCGGGGTGAGCTTTATCAGGATCGCGACCGGGAAGAGCGTGCGCTCGAGGAGCCGCGACTGTGCCATCAGCGCCCCGGCCACGAAGGCCGTGCTCGTCCCGAGCGCGAACCCGCCGGCGGCCTCGCCGACCGTGATCGCCGCCTCTCGCGCGAAGAGCGCGGCGTCGGTCCAGAGACGCGCGGCGATCGACGAAGGCGAAGGAACAAGGTATGGCGGGACGCGGAAGGCGCTGGTCCAGATCTCGAGTGCGAGGCCGACGAGGCCGAGGGCGGCGACCGCGACGCCAAGGTCGATAAGGGTGCGGCGCGGCATCGCCGTCACGCGAGGTGCTCCCGCACCCGCTCGACGAGATCGTGGAAGGCGGGGTCACGACGCAGGCTCGCCGACCGCGGGCGGGGCAGCGTGATCGGTATCTGCGCGACGAGGCGCGCCGGCCGGTCGGCAAGCACGGCGACGCAGTCGGCCATCATCACCGCTTCCTGCACGTCGTGCGTGACGTAGAGGACCGATCGAGGCTTCATCTGCCACATGCGGAGCAGCTCGACACGCAGATCCTCGCGCGTGAGCTCATCCAGCGAGGCGAGTGGCTCGTCCATGAGGAGCACCTCGGGATCGACGACCAGGGCGCGGGCAAGCGCGACGCGCTGTCGCATGCCGCCCGACAGCTGGTGCGGGTACGCGGCGGCCGCATCGGCCACACCCACACGCTCCAGCCACTGCGTCGGCGTCACGTGCCCGTTCACCCGCGCTCTCTTGTTCACCTCCAGCGGCAGGCGTACGTTCTCGAGGACCGTTCGCCAGGGGTGCAGCCGCGCGTCCTGTGCCACCAGGCCGAGGCGCTTCTGCCGTCGCGCGATCTCGGGCGCTGCGCCGAGAAGCCGAACGGTGCCCGACGTCGGCGCGATGAGGCCGGCCACGAGTCGCAGGATCGTGGTCTTGCCGGTGCCGCTTCGTCCGACCAGAGCAACGACCTCGCCGACGGCGACATCGAGATCCACGCCGTGGACCACCGGTCTGGTCCCATAGGTCGCGCTCACGCCGCTCATTTGGATCGCCGGTTCCACGCTTTCGATGCTATGCGCGGGTGCGTCGACTAGCATCGCGGCCAAGCGAAAGTTCGAAAGGGGAGGGCGAGATGACCACCGTGAAGGCGGCGCTCGTCCAGGTCGCCTGGACCGGCGACAAGGATTCGATGGTCGCCAAGCACGTGAAATACATCGAGCACGCCGCTAAGCAGGGCGCACAGGTGGTGTGCCTGCAGGAGCTTTTCTACGGGCCGTATTTCTGCCAGGTGCAGGATATCAAGCACTACTCGTACACGGAGAAGATCCCCGACGGGCCGACCACCAAGCTCATGCAGGAGCTCGCCCGCAAGCACGGGATGGTGCTCATCGCGCCGATGTACGAGGAGGACCAGGTCGGCATCTACTACAACACCGCCGCGGTCATCGACGCCGACGGCAAGTACCTCGGAAAGTATCGGAAGACACACATCCCGCACGTGAACGGCTTCTGGGAGAAGTTCTACTTCCGTCCGGGGAACATGGGCTACCCGGTGTTCGACACGGCGGTCGGCAAGGTCGGTGTCTACATCTGCTACGACCGCCACTTCCCCGAGGGCGCGCGCGCGCTGGGGCTCAAGGGCGCCGAGATGGTGTTCATCCCGTCCGCGACCTCCCGCGGCCTCAGCGAGTACCTGTGGCGCATCGAG
>JANNUM010000439.1:0-3936 GCA_031395235.1 Chloroflexota bacterium | reverse complement strand
TATGACGAGCTACTCGACCTGGACGCGATCGAGCAGGTGCACACCCTCGAATGCATCAGCAACCCGACCGGCGGCGAGCTCATCTCCACCGCGGTCTGGACCGGCGTGCGCATGCGCGATCTGCTGCAGCGCGCGCGCCCGACGGCCAGGGCCTACGACGTCGTACTCACCTCCGTCGACGGCTACGTGGACTCCTTCCCGATCGCGAAGGCGATGGAGCCGGAGACGCTGCTCGTGTATCTGATGAATGGAAAAACGCTGCCGCAGGACCATGGCTATCCCGTGCGCGTGCTCGTGCCCAACATCTACGGTATGAAGAATGTGAAGTGGCTTCGGTCGATCGAGGTCGCGACTTTCGACAAGCTGGGCTACTGGCAGGAGCAGGGCTGGTCCGACGGCGCGATCGTGAACACCGGCACGCGCATCGACGTCCCGGCACGCACGCTGAAGTGGAGCGGCGGCGAGGTCACCATCGCGGGGATCGCGTTCGCGGGCTCGCGCGGCATCAGCAAGGTCGAGCTCTCGTTCGACGGCGGGAAGACGTGGCAGGCCGCGAAGCTGGAGGCCGCGGCCGGTGCGCTCACCTGGCGTCGCTGGTCGGCGCAGTGGACGCCGCCGAACGTCGGCACGCACAGGCTGCAGGCGCGCGCGACCGACGGTCGAGGCGATACGGAGACACCGGTGAATCGTCAGCCATTCCCGAACGGCGCGACCGGCTATCACGCGCTCCAGGTGAACGTCAGCCGCTGACTCCCCGGCCTCGATCGCTGCGGCGTGGGCGAAGCCGCACGCCAAGCAGATGAGAGCAGCGGAGCTGCTCGATTAGGCTGTGTGTCCCATTGGCGAAGAGACGTTTCACGATCAGCGCCCTGCTCCCGGGATACACCGCGCCCAGCAACGAGTGGCGCCGGCGCGTGCACTCCACGGTGCTCGACGCGCAGACGAGCCGCGGCGTCGGCTACCGCGAGAGCGATCGCCTCGAGCTGCGCATCGCTCTCTTCCTCGGTCAACGCGCGCTCGATATCCACGAGATCGACGAGCGCGTGAAGGACATCCTCGACGCGCTCGGCGGTCGCATCGCGGGCCCGCGCAGCCGCCGCCGCATCGCGCCGATCATCCCGCTCTCCGACCAGATCCGCCGGATCGTCCTCGAGAAGGACACGCGCTCGCTGCGCGGGAGACCGCTCGGCCAGCTCACGATCGCGCGCTACCGACGCCGGCGCGCGTGAAGCTCGGCCCGGGCGCGCTCGTGTGGGCCGGATTCGATGGACCGCAGGCACCCGGCGCGCTCCTCGACGGGATACGCGACGGCCTCGTCGGCGGCGTCCTGCTCTTCGCCTTCCGCGACAACGTCCGATCGAAGGGGCAGGTGCGCGGCATGCTGCGCGAGATCCAGGATGCCGCGCGCCGTGGCGGGCTGCCTCCCGTGCCCGTGGGCGTTGATCAGGAGGGTGGCGCGGTGATCCGCATCGGATATCGCGCGGCGTTCCCGAGCGCGATGGCCATCGGCGCAACAGGTGATCCCTCTCTCGCTGAGCGTGCGGCGCGCGCGGTCGCCGCTGGCCTGCGTGCCGACGGCATCGCGGTCAATCACGCGCCGGTCTGCGATGTGAACTCAGAGCGTCGCAATCCGGTCATCGGGACGCGCTCGTTCGGCGACGACCCGCGGCGCGTGGCGGAGTTCGCCGCGGCGTGGGTGCGGGGCTCCGAAGGTGCCGGCGTGGCCAGCACGCCGAAGCACTTCCCCGGTCACGGTCATACCCATCAAGACTCGCACCTCACGCGGCCGGTGGCCGACGTCGATCGCGCGACGCTCGACGCGCGCGAGCTCGTCCCGTTCCGCGCCGCGTTCGTCGCGGGCGCGTCCGGCGCGCTGACGGCGCACGTGCGCTACCCGGCGCTCGACCCCGAGAGCGAGGCGACCGTATCGCGGGCGATCCTGACCGATCTCCTGCGAGGCGAGCTCGGCTTCGACGGATTCGTGGTGACGGACGCGCTCGACATGAAGGGGGCTACCGACGTCGATGGTCCGGAGTCGATCGTGACGCGAGCGCTCGCCGCGGGCGTCGACGCCGCGATGGTCAACACCGGCATCGATCTCCAGCTCGCGGCCGCGAGGTGGATCGAGGACGGCGTCGACGCGTCGCGCATTCGCGATGCGCTCCGACGCGCCGAGCGATTCCGCGCGCGCTTCGGCATCGGCGTGCCCAACGACGACATCGACGACGCACCCGCCCGCGGCCTCGCGGCCGAGATCGCGGAGCGCGCGGTCACGCACCACGGGCCGCCGCTGCCACGGCTCGATCCGCCCCTGCGCGTCGTCACGTTCGGATCGGCGCGTCAGTCATTCGTCGAGGAGACCGCCGATCCGGTGGGCGGTCTGGAGCAGGCGCTTCGGCAGCGCTTCGGCGATCGCCTCGCGTTCGGTCGCGATGGCCGCCTGCCCGACGGCGACGGCACGCTCATCGTCTGCACCTCGAACGCTGCGTTCCAGCCCGAGCAAGCCGCGCGCGCGCGCGAGCTGCTCGCACATGGCGGCGTGCTCTGCGCGATCCGCAGCCCGTACGACGCATTGCTCGTGCCGAACACGGCGGCACTGCTTACGTATGGCGACGTCCCGCCGTCGCTCGAGGCGCTCGCGGCCGTGATCGCGGACGAGCGGCGGCCGACCGGACGGTCGCCGGTCCGACTGTGAACCGGCACGCCCTTCTTGGCGCCGGGCTGCGTGACTTCGATTGAGCGATCTCGCCGCGCCGGCCCGTCCCATCGCCCTGGCCGCCATCGGCTCGCTCTGCACCGCGTGCGTCGTGCGCGTGGAGCGCCGCGGCGAGGTCGACGTCTTCGCCGCCGGGACGCTGTGCCCCGACGAGCGCGCCGGTCCGGACGGGCCGTGCACCGCCGACTCGCTGTTCGACCTCGCGTCGCTCACGAAG
This sequence comes from Chloroflexota bacterium, assembly GCA_031395235.1. Lineage (GTDB taxonomy): Bacteria > Chloroflexota > Limnocylindria > P2-11E > P2-11E > CF-39. The sequence continues at coordinate 1,003 of JANNUM010000439.1, read as the reverse complement.
CTCGCGACCACCGCGCTCACGCTGTCGTTCGTGCGCGAGCGCGTCCTGGCGCTCGACACCCCGTTCCGTGAGCTCGTGCCCGATTTCCGCGGCGGACGGAAGGACGAGGTCACGCTCGCTCAGGTACTCACGCACACGGCCGGCCTAGTCTGGTGGCTCCCGCTGTGGAAAGAGGTGCACTCGCTCGAGGAGGCGGTGTGGCGTGCCGCGCAGGAGCCGCTCGCGCAGGATCTCGGGACCTTCAGCTACAGCGATATCGGCTACATCATGCTGACGCAGGGTCTGGCGACGATCGGCGGGCGGCCCTTCGCGGATCTGGTGCGCGAGACGGTGCTCGGCCCGGTCGAGGCGACCACCGCGGACTTCGGTCCGCGTCCCAGAGAGCGCTGCGTCGCGACAGAGGAAGACACCCAGTGGCGTAAGCGACGCCTTCGCGGCGAGGTACACGACGAGAATGCCTTTGCGGTCGGCGGCTTCGACGGCCACGCGGGACTTTTCGGCACCGCCGCGGACGTCGCGGCGATCGCGCGCGTGTTCCGCGACGGCGCCGTCATCGGCAACGAGCTCGCCGCGCTCGCGCGCACGGAGCGCGTGGACCAGGGCAACGTCCGGCGCGGGCTCGGCCTCGCGCTCCGCGCACCGGATGGGCCGATGGTCGGTCGCTATTTCAGCGTCGACGCCTACGGGCACATCGGCTTCACCGGCACGTCGGTCTGGATCGATCCGCGGCTCGACCTCACGGTCGTCCTGCTGACGAACCGCGTGTATTTCGGCCGCGGGAACGACGACGACACGTACCGCTTCCGCATCGCGGTGCATGAAGCGGTATCGGCTCCGTTCGCATGAGAATCGACAGGTGATCGCCGTCGGGATGATGTCCGGCACGTCGGGGGACGGCATGAACCTGGCCGCGATCGAGATCGAGCCCGGGCCGCGGCCGAAGGTGCGCGTCATCGCGACCGCCGAGCATCCGTATCCGGCGGCGCTCCGTGACGCCGTGCTG
>JANNUM010000433.1:0-2094 GCA_031395235.1 Chloroflexota bacterium | reverse complement strand
TCGAGGCTCTCGACGTGCAGCGCCAATATGTCCTCTGGGCCGAGGTCCTCATTGACGAAGAGTTGGCTCAAGAGCGAGGCGCGATACAGGGCGTCTTCGCTGCGGCTGCGTAGGTACTCAGCGAGCACGTCCGGGTACTGGCTTGCGCTCGTGCCGATCAGCCTCGGCGTCTTGGTCCGAAGCGTGATCGTTGCACTCCCCGATTGACCCGTCATACAGCGACTGAGTTTACGGTCTTGTAGATGTCCACGGCGAGGTCATATCGGTCGATCTGGCCTCCCAACCGAGGTCTCCGTCGGGCGCACTCATAAACTGTTGTGAGATGGTCGTCAACGACTCCCGTCGTCGAATCGAAGCGGATCGCCGCGTGTTCCTCGACTACGCGACGGCATGCCCGTTCTGCAGGACGAATGTCGGGCCGCGGTCCGTCACGCGGGAACACCTCGACGTGCCGCCGAACCCGCCCTACGCGGCGACGGTGAAGTGTCCGAAGTGCGGAGAGATCTTCGAGGTGATCTTCAGGGACTAGCGCTCGGCTCGAGCGCTTAGCGCCTTGGCCCCATTCGGCGGGGGCTTGAATGAAGCCCCCGGGAATTACCGGGGGCTTCTTCGTTGCCGGACCCAAGAGTGGGCTCAAGGCGGGAGACTCGGCTCTGATCAGGAGCGCGGCGACGCAGCCTGTATCTCCGCGACCTTCGCCGCGAGCTCCTGCTCCAGGCGCTCGTACTCCGCCTGTGCTGAGTCGAGATCCTCCTTCGCGGCCTTCACGTCCTCCTCCTGCTGCATCGCGCGCTGTGCGCCGCGCGCCGCCGTCGTCGCGCGACCCACGGACGTGTAGCTGATGCGCTTGCGACCGAGGATGGCCGTGAGGATCGTCGCGCCGGCCGAGATCGCTGTTTGGATCTTCGCGCCGCGGGCCTGGCCCTCCTCGCGCTGCACGATCTGCTCCGCGTTGCGCATCTTTTCTTCGAGCTTGTGCAGCTTCGGCGCGTATTGCGCGCGCAGCTTCTCGACCGCCGCGTCGCGCTGCTCCCGCGCCTTCTGGCCGGACTCCGCCACAGCGTCGCTCGCGGAGCCCGCCGTCCCACTCGGTGCCCTGACCGCCCCGCTCGTGGCCGCGGGCCGCTTGCCATCCATGAGCTTCTTGATCTGGTCGCGCGTCAGCGGCCCGCGCAGATAGCTCATCGCCCACCGCGACTCGAACACTACCGGTGCGTCCTCGTGCACGTTGTGCATCAAGAAGATGCGTTGCGACAGTCCCGACAGCAGTGCGTCGATCTCGCGCTTGTCGAATTGCGCGTGCGCCGACGCGGACGCGCTCTCGAGGCCCTCGAGCACGCGGGCCTTGTCGCGCTCTGTCTGCAGCCGGCCCAGGAACCACGTCCCGGTGTTCGCCAGTCCCTTGTAGTCAAGATCGACGGGGTTCTGCGTCGCGAGCACGATCCCGAGCCCGAACGCGCGGGACTGCTTGAGCAGCGTGAGGAGTGGCCGCTTCGACGGCGGTTCGGCGACGGGCGGGAAGTAGCCGAAGATCTCGTCCATGTAGAGCACCGCGCGCAGGCTCGTCGTGCCGGACTGCGCCCGCACCCAGTCGAGGACCTGGTTGAGCAGCAGGGACACGAAGAACATGCGCTCGGCCTCCGAGAGATGCGCGATCGAGACGATCGCGACGCGGGGCTTGCCGCTCTCAGACCGCAGCAGCTGTCCCACATCGAGCGGCACGCCCTCGAGCCACGCGTTGAAGCCAGGCGAGGCGAGGAGGTTGTTCATCTTCACCGCGAGCTGCGCGCGGTCCTTCGCTGGATAGAAGGACTCGAGGTCCATCGCGCCGACGCGCGTCATCGGCGGCTTCTGGATCTGCTCGATGATCGCGCCGAGGTCCAGACCTTCGCCCGCGCTCCAGGCCTTCGTGAGGAGGTTCGCGAGGACGCCAGTTGCCGCCCAGGTATTGTTGCTCCATCATCGGACGCAGATACAATTCCTGTTCTGAACGCAAGGCGCAATACAATCCGACCAGGCTGTCTGCAGCATCCTTGTCCTCAGTAACGGTCACCCGCCAGGGCAAGGCATGCTCTGAGATCGACTTATCCAGCC